>NZ_JBHXNW010000002.1:174487-204299 GCF_042717365.1 Streptomyces sp. NPDC058534 | reverse complement strand
GGTGGGGTGGTGCCGGGGGCGTGCGGTGGGGGGGGCGCGCCGCGGGCTCCCCGCCCGCGCACGCGTCTGGGGCTGGTGGGGTGGGGGGGGGGGGGGGCGCCCTCGACCAGGGCCTGGGTGGCCTCGTCCATGATGCGCTGGGCCTCGGTGACGCCGGTGCGGCGGGACAGGAAGGCCCGGACGGTCTCGCCGGTGCGGCGTTCCGGCTCCTGCGGGAGGTGGCCGACGGTGGCGGTCGGCGGGGACAGGCGCAGTTCGCCCTGTTCCGGCGCGGTCAGCCCGGCGAGCATCCGCAGGAGGGTGGACTTGCCCGCGCCGTTGGCCCCGACGAGGCCGATCACGTCGCCGGGGGCGACGACGAGGTCGAGCCCGGTGAACAGGGAGCGGTCGCCGTGGCCGGCGGCGAGGTTCTTGGCGACGAGGGTGGCAGTCATCAGGCCCTCGATCCTAACGGCGTCGCGGGAGCGGATCAGCCCGGTTTCGCGTGCGTCACCGCGGTCACCAGCACGCTTCCCGAGGTCCGCGCCACCACGAAGGCCTCCCCCTTCACCGCCCTCGCGTCCAGCGCCAGGCGGTGGCCGCCCGGTTCGAGCACGCCGTCGAAGACCTCGTGGACGTGGGTGCGGTGCAGCCGGTCGAGGCGGTACGCGGTGAGCCGTACCCGGCAGGCCGAGGTGACCTCGACGTCCGCGGCGGTGCGGGTCGCGGTCAGGCGGGTCAGCCGGCGCCGCTCGGCCGGGCCGGGGTCCAGGGCGTGTTCGATCTGGGCGACGAGCAGCGGGACGATCGGGGCCAGGGGGTGTCGTTTGGATCTCGCCGGGGTCGCGGGGCCTGGCACGCACTCCCCCACTGCCTTAAAGGCGTGGGAGGTACCCCCAGCCGCGTTGTCGTCGGTTGCCAGGGCTCCGCCCTGTCGCCCTCCTCCGCCTTGCGGCTGCACGCTCCCCCACGCTCGGCTTCGCTCGCGCGGGAGGGGCCCCCATCGCCCCCGCTCGGCTCGGTTCCATAGGCGCCGTTGCCTGGAGCCGGCCTGACCCGAACGATACCCCCTAGGCCGTCGACCTCGGTCACGTCCGCGCCGGCGTCCGCGAAGGCCCGGCGCACGGCGGCCCGTGTCTCCTCGGTGACCGCGCGTCCGAAGGCGACGGCGCCGTAGGTCCGCAGCTCCTCGGCCGGGACGGCACCGGCGTCCTGGGTGATGTCGGCGCCGATGCCGATGGTGCGCAGCGCGGCGGCCGGCCGGGCCAGGAGGGCGGTGCGGGCGTCGATCAGCAGGACCCGGCGGCGGGAGCGCGCGGTGCCGTCGAGCAGGGCGGCGAGGGCGGCGCGGTACTCGGCGCCCGCGAAGCGGTAGGGGCCGATGCCCTGGTAGGAGTTGCGTTCCAGGTCGGGGTGGTCGCCGGTCTGCCAGGCGAAGTCCCGCCAGACGAAGTCGTCGCCGTCCCGCAGGATGACGGCGGTCACCGCGCCGCAGCCCAGGTCCTCGCACTCGGGGCAGCCGTAGATGACGTGGCGGCCGCCGGGCAGCGGCGCCTCGGTCTCCAGGAGGAGGCCGCGCACCTGTGCGGCGAAGATCGCGGGCGGCACGTCGGAGGCGAGCGGGGAGACTGCGCCCAGGTCGGAGAGCCGGAACAGCAGGGGTCGTCCGTCGACGACGAAGTCCACGAAGTCGCGGTGGACCTGGAAGTCGCCGTCGGTGCGGACACCACCGGCGCGCGTCGCCGGGGCCAGACCGAAGGTCGTGTACTCGGCAGCCATGCGGTGAGTATTCCCGGGCCGGGGCCGCTTCGAGCCCGGCATGGGGCATTCCGCCGGGCAGGGCCTATCGTCCCGGTGTGGAAACCGAACTGGATGACGAAGTCGTCGTGGTCGGCGGCGGGGTGACCGGGCTGACGACGGCCGTCGTGCTCGCCGAGCGCGGCAGGCGGGTGCGGCTGTGGACGCGGGACCCCGTCGAGCGGACCACCTCGGTGGTCGCGGGCGGGCTGTGGTGGCCGTACCGGATCGAGCCGGTCGCGCTGGCGCAGGCGTGGGCGCTGCGCTCCCTGGACGTGTACGAGGAGCTGGCGGCGCGGCCCGCGGAGACCGGCGTGCGCATGGTCGAGGGGGTGCTCGGCGAGACCCGGCCCCAGGAGGTGGGCGCGTGGGCGGCGGCCCGGCTGCCGGGGCTGCGCGCGGCGCGGGCCGAGGAGTACGCGGGGCCGGGGCTGTGGGCGCGGCTGCCGCTCATCGACATGTCGACTCATCTGCCGTGGCTGCGGGAACGGCTGGTGGCGGCGGGCGGTGTGGTGGAGACGCGCCCGGTGGCCTCACTGGCCGAGGCCGAGGCACCGGTCGTGGTGAACTGCACGGGCCTCGGTGCCCGGGAGCTGGTGCCGGACCCGGCCGTGCGTCCGGTGCGCGGGCAGCTGGTCGTCGTGGAGAACCCCGGCATCCGGACCTGGCTGGTCTCGGCCGACGCGGACTCCGGGGAGACGACGTACTTCCTGCCGCAGCCCGGCCGGCTCCTGCTGGGCGGGACGGCCGAGGAGGACGCCTGGTCCACCGATCCCGATCCGCGGGTCGCGGAGGCGATCGTGCGGCGGTGCGCGGAGCTGCGGCCCGAGATCGCCGGCGCGCGGGTGCTCGGGCACCTGGTGGGGCTGCGGCCCGCCAGGGACGCGGTGCGGCTGGAGCGCGAGACGCTGCCGGACGGGCGGCTGCTGGTGCACAACTACGGCCACGGCGGCGCCGGTGTGACGGTGGCCTGGGGCTGCGCCCAGGAGGCGGCCGGGCTCGCCACCCCCTGACACGGGCGGGGGCGGGCCCCGTGCGGGGCCCGCCCTCGGTCTCGCCCTCGGTCAGTGGTGGTGGTGCTCGCCGATCGGATCGCCCTCCACATCCGTGCCGGCGCCCGGTCCGATCCGGATCTCGTACTCGCCCTCGTACCGCTTGTGTCCCTCGATGACGGCCAGTTCGACGGCTTCGGAGGCCATCTCGCCGCGCACGATGAGGGGGTCGCGGCGCAGGTCGCGCATGAGCGCGACGCACATGAAGATCATCACGACTACGAACGGTGCCGCCGCGAGGATCGTCAGGTTCTGCAGACCGGTGAGCGCGTCTCCCTCGCCGCTGCCCACCAGGAGCATGATGGCGGCGACCGCTCCGGTCACGACGCCCCAGAACACGACCGCCCAGCGGCTGGGTTCGAGTGCGCCCTTCTGCGAGAGGGTGCCCATCACGATGGAGGCCGCGTCGGCGCCCGAGACGAAGAAGATGGCGACCAGGATCATCACCAGGAGGCTGGTGGCCGTGGCGATGGGGTACTCCTGGAGCACGGCGAAGAGCCTGCCCTCCGGCGTCGTCTGGTCGCCGAGCCGGTTCTGCTCCTGGAGCCTCATCGCCGAGCCGCCGAAGATGGCGAACCAGACCAGGCTGACCGTGCTGGGGACCAGGATGACGCCGCCGATGAACTGGCGGATGGTCCGGCCCCGGCTGATGCGGGCGATGAACATGCCGACGAAGGGCGTCCAGGAGATCCACCACGCCCAGTAGAAGACCGTCCAGCTGCCCAGCCAGTCCGCGACGCCCTCGCCACCGCTGATCTCCGTGCGGCCCGCCATCGCGGGCAGGTCGCCGAGGTAGCCGAAGATCGAGGTCGGCAGCAGGTCGAGGATGAGGATGGTCGGGCCCGCCACGAAGACGAACACGGCCAGGAGCAGTGCCAGCACCATGTTGGTGTTGGACAGCCACTGGATGCCCTTCTCGACGCCGGAGATGGCGGAGGCCACGAACGCCACCGTCAGCACCGCGATGATGCCGACCAGCAGTCCGGTGCTGACCTTGTCCATCCAGTCGAGTTGCTCCACGCCCGAGCCGATCTGGAGCGCGCCGAGGCCGAGCGAGGCCGCGGAGCCGAAGACCGTCGCGATGATGGCCAGGATGTCGATGACCCGGCCGCTCACGCCGTTGGCGTGCTTCTCCCCGATGAGCGGTGTGAAGACCGCGCTGATGGTCTGCCGGCGGCGCCTGCGGAACGTGCTGTAGGCGATGCCGAGACCGACCACCGCGTAGATCGCCCACGGATGGAGCGTCCAGTGGAACAGGGTGGTGGCCATGGCCGTCGTCATGCGGTCGCCGGTGTCGGCGGGGTCGGTGCCGGGCGGGGCCGTGTCGAAGTGGGCCAGCGGTTCGCTCACGCCCCAGAACATCAGGCCGATGCCCATACCGGCGCTGAACATCATGGCGATCCAGGACACGGTCTTGAACTCGGGTTCCTCGCCCTCGGCGCCGAGGTGGATGCGGCCGTACCGGCTGGCCGCGAGCCAGAGGGCGAAGACGACGAAACCGGAGGCGGCCAGCACGAACGCCCAGCCGCCGTTGTGCACCAGACCGCTGAGCATGGTGCCGGAGGCGTCCTCCAGCGAATCGGTGCCGGCGGCGCCCCAGACGACGAAGGCCAGGGTCAGGGCCGCGGTGACGCCGAAGACGACGCGGTCGGTCTGGGGCTTGTGCTCGTGCCCCGGCAGGCCCGCCTCGGACCCCGGTAGTGTCCCTCTTTCGTGCTGTTCCTTGTCACTCGGGTCCTGCGTCACAGACGGCACCTTTCAAGTCGGTGAGGCTGAGAATAGTCGTCCGCTACGCCCTTACCACGTGCGACGCGGAACTCACCTCCTCAGCAGCGGGTGTCGGGTTCACCCGCCGTCAGGTGGTATGTCGCCCGCTCGTCGAGGAGCAGCGGCACGAGGGCGCGCAGCGGCTGGCGCAACGATACGTAGGCGCCCTTCTCCCCGTTCGAACGCACTTGTACACCGTGCAGAGCCAGCTCGTCCCTAATGTCCGTGTACTGGGCATGTGTCAGCCGGTAGCCGCAGGGCGGGTCCTGGATCACCTCGGCGGCTTCGGCCGGGTCGTTGTCCGCGCCGCCGAGGTACACGGGCCCGGTGTCGGTGCGGCCGGCCCGGCGGGCGGCGTCGGTGGCCGCCTCGACCTGTCCGCGCCGCCGGTCCGCGAAGCGGAACATGCCGTCGAGCGCCGCGAGCTGGGAGTTCACGCGGCGCCGGTTGTTCAGGGCGGGGTCCGCCTGTTCGGCGTCGGTGAGCGCGTCGACGCGGCTCTCGATGAGCAGGCCGACCGAGTGTTTCACGCCGGACATGTTGCGCAGGATGCGTTCCTGGCCGTCGCCGGCGGTCTGCTTGATCGGGTCTCCGGTGACCGGGTCGGTCCAGATGCCGTAGGTGCCGGTCGAGTAACCGGCTTCCTGGGCGGCGGGACGGACGTACGCCCCGGACAGGGTGCGGGCCTCGTCGTGGACCCGCGGGTGGGTGTTGAGGTTGCGGGGCCAGAGGTCGAAGAGGTCCTTGTCGTAGTACGGGGGTGTGGCGCCGTACTCGTGCAGGTCGTAGAGGACGTCGGGGCGCCGGTCGCGGACGACGGCTGCCAGCGCGCGGGCCTCGGCCGTCTGCAGGGCGAGGTGGTCGCGGTTGATGTCGACGCCGTCGCTGTTGCCGCGGGTGTTCGCGGCCCGGCCGTCGGGGTTGGCGGTGGGCAGGACCAACACGGTGGTGCGGTCCAGGAAGTGCCGGGTCCGGCGGTCGGTGGCGTACGCCAGGTCGCGGACGGTGGACAGGCACGCCTCGCGGCCGGAGGGCTCGTCGCCGTGCTGGCTGCACACGAGGAGCACCGTGTTCGGCGCGGCGGGCCTGCCGATGGTGACGAGGCGCACCGGCCGGTCCTGCTTCGTGGTGCCGATGCGGTCGACGTCGACCCGGCCGCTCGCGCGGTCGGCGGCGGCCAGCAGCGCCCGCTCCTCCGCCTGGGTGGTCCAGCGGGCGCCGTTGGTCCGCTCGAAGCCGGTACGGGGCGGGTCGTGCGCGGCGTCGGCGGCGTGGGCCGGTGCGGTGAGGAGGGACGCGGCGAGGGCCGCGGTGGTCACGGTGAGGGTGCGCAGACGGTTCATCGGGCTCCCTTCGGAACGCGGTGGGTGGTGTGCGGCGGCGCGCTCACGCCGTCGAGGGGAGCGGGTGTCGCGGTGGCGCCGGCCGTGCCCGCGGTGGCCCGCGCGAAGGCGTCGGTGCCGCCGACGAACGGTACGCGGGCCGATGTTCGGGAGAGGTCCAGGGTGAGTGTCGGCGTATCGGCGGGCGGGTCGATGAGGCCCTTGTCGGTGCCCGCGACGATCAGGGCGAGACGGTGACCGGCCGGGACGACGTGGTCGGTGGCGGCCAGGTCGAGCGTCATGGTGTACGCCCTGCCCGGGGTGAGGGGGCGGCCGTGCCACGCGGAGGCGTGGTTGCCGAGGTCGGCCCAGCCGCGGCTGACGACGGTGTAGTCCACGTCGGTGGTCTTCGCCGCCGTCTCCAGGTAGCAGGAGCTGTCGCCCGCGGTCCGCGGTCCCCAGCAGGTGCGGTCGGTGAGGGTGGTGATGCCCTCGCCCTCGGCCGCGTAGTCGCGGATGGTGTCGGGGCCGAGGTCGACGAGTACGGCGGACAGGTGGGCGGTCGGGGTGCTGGACCGTGCGGTGACCGTGACCTCGGAGGCGCCGGACAGGCGCAGGTCGCGGGTGAGCGGGCCGGTGACGAAGCCGGCCTTGCCCGGCGTGGACGCGTCGATGTGCGCGGCCCAGTCCGTCTCGCTCAGTGCCGGGTCGTCGGTGAAGGTCTCGGTGCCGCGGTCGCGGTGCAGGCCGAGGGTGCCGACGCCCGGTCGCGCGCCGTCGGCCGGGCGCAGGATCGCGGGGGCCGTGGTGCGCGGCGGCCAGGTCCTCGACGTCTCCCACTGGTCGGGGTGCCGTTCGACGTCGGCCATGGGTTCACGGTCGATGCCGTTGTCGTAGCCGAGGAGTTCGTGGTCGAACCAGCGGTGCAGGGTGTCGACCCACTCGGCACGGCGGAAGTCGAAGGGGTCGACATGACCGGTCTGGGAGAGCCAGATCTTGCGGTCGACGCCGTTCTTCGCGAGGGCGTTCCACCACGGGCCGACGTGCTGCATGCGGACGTTGAGGTCCTGCATGCCGTGGACGAGGAAGACGCTCGCCCGCACCTTGCTCGCGGCCTTCACGTAGTCGCGCTCGGTCCAGAGCCTGGTCCGGTCGCCGCTGCGCGGGGCTCCGTCGACGAGTCTCTGCTGGACGGCCTCGCAGCGGGCGCGGGCGTCGGGGCTGTTGACGTAGTCGGAGAGCCAGTCGGGGCCGGAGTCGTAGAGCGGGGCGCCCTGGCTGAAGTAGTAGTCGTACCAGGAGGAGATGGCGGCGATCGGGACGATGGTCTCCAGGCCCTCGACGCCGGTCGCGGCCACGCCGTTGGCGATGGTCCCGTCCCAGCTCTTGCCGATCATGCCGGTCTTGCCGTTGGTCCAGGTGGCCTTGGCGCGCTCGCCGCCGGTGCGGCCGGTGTACGCCTTCGCGCGGCCGTTCAGCCAGTCGACGACGGCCTTCGCGGACCGGATGTCGGAGCGTCCGCCGACGTCGACGCAGCCGTCGGAGCGGTTGGTGCCGGCCAGGTCGACGCCGACGAAGGCGTAGCCGCGGGGCACGAAGTAGTTGTCGTAGTACAGCGGCATCCCGACGACGTCGCCGTCCGCGTCGTAGGTCTTCTTCTGGCTCTCGTTGCCGCGCCCGCAGCAGGAGTAGTACGGGCTGGCGTCCATGATGACGGGGATCTTCCGGCCCTGCTGGGCGGGTTCGCGCGGGCGGACGATGTCGACGGCGACGCGGTCGTCCTCGCCGTCGCCGTCCCCGTCGTACCCCGTGTCCACCCAGACCGCCTCGCGGATGGCGTTCTCGTAGGAGTGGACGGGTTCGCTCTGCCGCGGTGCGGGGTGCGCCGTCGCGGCCGGCGTGAGGAAGGTTGCCAGGAGTGCGGCCGTGGCCGCCGTAGCGAGCGGTCTCCAGATCGTGAAGCGCGTGCGTATCGGCATGCGCGGACGGTACATCGGTCAACTCCCGCGCAGAAGAGGGCAACGGGTGACTGATGACGGCCGGATGGCGATCGTGTGACAGGGGTGGCTGTGGACATGACGGTGTCCACAGGAGCTGAATAGGCTTCGAACAGACTTCGTGGCCCTACGACTTGGAGCTTTCGTGCACCGCAGAATCATCGTGCCGGGCGCACTGGGCGCCGCCTCCCTCATGCTGGCGATCCCGGCGTCGGCGGCGGCCCACTCCCCCGGCGCTCCGGGCATCGGCGACCCCTACTACCCGGCCTACGGCAACGGCGGATACGACGTCTCGCACTACGACCTGCGCCTGAAGTACCAGCCGGCCACGGACCGGCTGGAGGGGACGGCGACGATCCTGGCCCGCACCACCGAGGACCTGTCGCGGTTCAACCTGGACTTCCTGCTGGACGTCGGGGAGGTACGGGTGAACGGCGCGAAGGCGTCGTTCACGACCTCGGGCGAGCACGAGCTGGAGATCACCCCGAAGCGCCCGCTCGACAAGGGCACGCCCGTCACCGTGGTCGTCCGCTACAGCGGCGTGCCGTCCTCGGAGGAGGCGTACGGCTTCACCAGCTGGCACCGCACCCCGGACGGCGGGGTCGCCGCGAACGAGCCCGAGGCCGCGGCGTGGTGGTTTCCCAGCAACGACCACCCGCTCGACAAGGCCACCTACGACGTGTCCGTGCAGGTGCCGGACGGCACCCAGGCGATATCCAACGGGACGCTCCAGTCGACGCGTTCGCGGCTCGGCTGGACCCGCTGGAACTGGCGTTCCGACAAGCCGCAGGCCACCTATCTCGCCACGCTGGCGGTCGGGAGGTTCGACCTCACCACCGGGACCACGGAGAGCGGCATCCCCGTCGTCAACGCCTACAGCAAGGACCTGGGCGCCAACGACGGCGCGGCGCGGGCCAGCGTGGAGCGGACCGGGGAGGTCGCGGACTGGCTGACCGGCTACTTCGGGCCGTACCCCTACAACGCGCTCGGCGGGTACGTGCCGAACACGGACACCGGGTACGCGCTGGAGACGCAGACCCGGCCGTTCTACAGCCCGCGGCAGTTCGCGAACGGGTCGAACGTGTCCGTGGTCGTGCACGAACTGGCCCACCAGTGGTACGGCGACCTGGTGTCCGTGCGCGGCTGGAAGGACATCTGGATCAACGAGGGTTTCGCGCGGTACGCCCAGTGGCTGTGGTCCGAGCACGAGGGCGAGGGCACGGCGCAGGAGCTGGCCGACTACACGTACGCCTCGCACCCGGCCGACGATCCGTTCTGGACGGTGAAGCCCGGTGACCCGGGGCCGGAGAACCAGTTCGACCTCGCGGTCTACGACCGGGGCGCGCTCGCCGTCCAGGCGCTGCGCAACGAGATCGGGGACGAGGACTTCTTCGCCGTCCTCAAGGGGTGGCCCGCGCGGTACGCCCACGGCAACGCGTCGGTCGCCGACTTCCAGCGGTACGCCGAGGAGGTCTCAGGCAGGCCGCTGGCCGCGCTGTTCGACACGTGGCTGTTCCAGCCGTCGAAGCCGGACGCGTCGGCGGCACGCGCGGCATCCCTCGCGAAGGCCTCGGACACGCCCGCGCAGCCCCGGTCGTGGCGGAAGATCGCCGCGACGAACGACGTGCACGAGCACTGACGGCACTGGCACTGACGGCCCGGCCGCCGACGGCCCGAGCGCTGTCAGCGGGCGGGCCTCAGGGGGCGTCCCCGTGGTCGTAGACGGTCACGGGTATGCCGCGCCGGGCCAGACGGCCGGTGACGAGCGGTTCAACGCGGGACCACTTGCCCCCGGCCAGGCCGCAGCCTATGCGGGGCATGTGCACGGACGCGTCCAGTTCGGCCGCCTTGTCGGCGAGGCGGCCGAGCGCCGTGTCGATCGCGTCGTAGCGCACGGGCTCGTTGGACTCGCAGGCGCGTTACGCCGCCTCCGGCTCCGGCCGGCGGCGCGACAGGGCCAGGACGAAGCCCTTGCCCCGGCCCCCAGGGGGCCACCACTGCGGCCGTGGAGCCGGTGCTTCCCGCTACCCGGTGGGTCCGCCCAGCTTCTGCTGTTCGGCGTTCCGCGCCACCCGGCGCCGGACGCCGAACCAGCCCGCCACCAGCATCACCGCGATCACGGGCACGAGCAGCACGGTCTTGCGGCCGACCTCGTGGTCGTTCCACATCAGGACGATCACGGCCAGCAGGAAGACGATCGTGACGATCTCCGTCACCGGACTGCCGGGCAGGCGGAAGTGCGGGCGCTCGACCAGGCCCGCGCGTGCCCGGCGGACGAAGACCAGGTGACAGATCATGATGATCACCCAGGTGCTGATGATGCCCAGCGAGGCGACGTTCAGCACGATCTCGAAGGCCTTGCTCGGCATCAGGAAGTTCAGGCCGACGCCGAGGACGCAGACCGCGCAGGTCAGCAGGATGCCGCCGTACGGCACCTGGCTGCGGCTCATCACGCCGGTGAACCTGGGCGCCGAGCCGGACATCGCCATGGAGCGCAGGATGCGGCCGGTGGAGTAGAGGCCGGAGTTCAGGGACGACATCGCCGCGGTGAGGACGACGAGGTTCATCACGTCGCCGGCGGCGGGGACGCCGATCTTCGACAGGACGGTGACGAAGGGACTCTGGTCGCCCGAGTAGACCGAGCTGGGCAGCAGCAGCGCCAGCAGGACGACGGAGCCGACGTAGAACAGGGCGACGCGCCACATGATCGAGTTCACCGCGCGCGGGACGATCTTCTCGGGCTCGGCGGTCTCGCCGGCCGCGACGCCGACCAGTTCCAGGGCCGCGTAGGAGAAGATCACGCCCTGCATGACGAGGACCACGGGCATCACGCCGTGCGGGAGGATGCCGCCGTGGTCGCTGATCATGCTGACGCCCGGGGTCTGGCCGCCCACGTCGTGCTGGGTGGCCAGCAGGAAGATGCCGATCAGCATGAAGCCGATGAGCGTGGCGACCTTGATGATCGCGAACCAGAACTCCATCTCGCCGAAGATCCGGACCGAGATGAGGTTGACGGCCAGGACCACCGCGAGGGCGATCAGGGCGAGCACCCATTGCGGGATGCTCGTGAACATACTCCAGTAGTGCGTGTACAGCGCGATCGCGGTGATGTCGGCGATGCCGGTGGTCGACCAGTTCAGGAAGTACATCCAGCCGGCGACGTAGGCGCCCTTCTCGCCGAGGAACTCGCGCGCGTACGACACGAAGGACCCGGAGGAGGGCCGGTAGAGCACGAGTTCGCCGAGGGCTCTGACGACGAAGAAGGCGAAGACGCCTGCGACGAGGTAGGCGATCGCGAGCGCCGGGCCCGCGTCGCGCAGGCGGCCGCCGGCGCCGAGGAAGAGGCCGGTGCCGATCGCGCCCCCGATCGCGATCATGTTGACGTGACGGGCCTTGAGGCCCTTGCTGTATCCGGCGTCGCCCGCGTCCGCGGGGATGGTCCCGGTCGCCTGGGGGTGGGCGGCGACCTGTGCCGTGTCGACGGCGTCCTTGCTCACGGGTGGTTCCACTCTCTGGTGCGCTCGGGCGGGGTGCGCCCGAGTCGTCCGTACCTGTGTCTCGGGCCCGCACCACCCTTGACGCGGCACAGACCAAGTCGGCACCTTCCCAGACGCTGCGCGGACATGCGGTGGCCCATGTCACACAGCGTGACTTCTCACAAGATCCGTCGGCGGTCTCCACCTGGTGCGCAAGAGGTTTCACAGCACTGGTGAGACAGCGATACTGCTGCACATGACGACGACCGACGCCGGGGAGCCGACCCTCACGATCGACGAGCTGGCCGCGCGGGCCGGCGTCACCGTGCGCACGGTCCGCTTCTACGGCACCAAGGGGCTGCTGCCGCCGCCGGTGATCGGGGCGCGCCGGGTGGGGCACTACGGCAGGGAGCATCTGGCCCGGCTGGCGCTGATCGAGGAGTTGCAGCACCGGGGCATGACCCTGGCCGCGATCGAGCGGTACCTGGGGCAGCTGCCGCCCGACCTGAGCGAGCACGACCTGGCGCTGCACCGCGCGGTGGTGGCCTCCTGGGCGCCTCAGACGGTGGAGCGCGTCACGCGCGGGGAACTGGACCGGCGGGCCGGCCGGCCGCTGACCGACGAGGAGGTGGACCGGCTGGCGGCGATGGACGTGGTCGTCCGGGACGCGGACGCCCCGGGCGGTGACGTCCACCGGGTCGACACCGGTCTGCTCCGGCTCGGTGTCGAACTGCTCGACGTGCCCTTCTCCCCCGAGACGGTGCTCGCGGCCCGCACCGCCCTCCTGGAGCACTCCCGCGCCGCCGCGCGGGACCTGTCGCGGCTGCTGCGTGACGCGGTCGCCGAAAACGGGGCGCGGGATGTGCGGTCCCTGTCCGCGCACATGCACCCGCTCGTCGTGCAGGCGCTGCTGACCACCTTCCAGCGGTCGCTGCGGGAGGAGATCCGGGAGTGGATCGACGGGGGCGGCGAGGACGACCGCGCCGCCCCGGGCTGAGGCGCTGCTCAGCGGCCGTCGGTGAAGACCTCCCCGTTGTCGGCCTTCTCCACCAGCAGCGCGGGCGGCGCGAAGCGCTCGCCGTAGCGGTCGGCCAGCTCACGCGCGCGTGCCACGAAGCCGGGCAGGCCACCCTCGTAACCGTTGACGTACTGGAGGACGCCGCCGGTCCAGCCGGGGAAGCCGATGCCGAGGATGGAGCCGATGTTGGCGTCGGCGACGGAGGTCAGGACACCCTCCTCCAGGAGCTTGACCGTGTCGAGCGCCTCCGAGAAGAGCATGCGTTCCTGCATGTCCCGGAACGGGATCTCGTACCCGGGCTTCGTGAAGTGCTCCCTTAGGCCCGGCCACAGGCCCGCGCGCTTCCCGTCCTCGCCGTACTCGTAGAACCCGGCGCCGCCGCTGCGGCCGGGGCGCTCGAACTCGTCGACCATGCGGTCGATGACGGCCTCGGCGGGGTGCGCGGTCCAGGTGCCGCCGGCCTCCTCGACGGCCCGCCTGGTCTCCTTGCGGATCTTCCGCGGGAGGGTGAGCGTCAGCTCGTCCATCAGGGAGAGCACCTTGGCGGGGTAGCCGGCCTGGGCCGCCGCCTGCTCGACGGACGCGGGCTCGACGCCCTCGCCGACCATCGCCACGCCCTCGTTGATGAAGTGGCCGATGACCCGGGAGGTGAAGAAGCCGCGCGAGTCGTTGACGACGATCGGCGTCTTGTTGATCTGCCGGACCAGGTCGAAGGCGCGCGCGAGCGCCTCGTCGCCGGTCCGCTCGCCCTTGATGATCTCGACGAGCGGCATCTTGTCGACCGGCGAGAAGAAGTGCAGCCCGATGAAGTCCACCTGGCGCTCGACGCCCTCGGCCAGCGCCGTGATGGGGAGCGTGGAGGTGTTGGAGCAGAGCAGCGCGTCGGGGGCGACGACGTTCTCGATCTCCTGGAAGACCTTGTGCTTGAGCGAGGTGTCCTCGAAGACGGCCTCGATGACCGCGTCGCACCCCGCGAGGTCGGCGGCCTCGGCGGTCGGCGTGATGCGGGCGAGGAGGGCGTCGGCCTTCTCCTGGGTCGTACGGCCCTTGGCGACGGCCTTGGTGCACAGCTTCTCGGAGTAGCCCTTCCCCTTGACGGCCGACTCCAGGGCGACGTCCTTGAGGACGACGTCGATGCCCGCGCGTGCGCACGAGTAGGCGATGCCGGCGCCCATCATGCCGGCGCCGAGGACGGCCACCTTGGTGACCTTCCGGGGCTCGATGCCCTGGGGGCGGTTGGCGCCGGAGTTGACGGCCTGGAGGTCGAAGAAGAACGCCTGGATCATGTTCTTCGAGGTCTGCCCGGCGGCCAGCTCGACGAAGTAGCGGGCCTCGATGACCTGGGCGGTCTCGAAGTCGACCTGGGAGCCCTCGACGGCGGCGGCCATGATGTTGCGCGGCGCCGGGTAGGGGGCGCCGGCCGTCTGCTTGCGCAGGTTGGCGGGGAAGGCGGGCAGGTTGGCCGCGAACTTCGGGTGCGACGGTGTGCCGCCGGGGATGCGGTAGCCGGGCTTGTCCCAGGGCTGCGCGGACTCCGGGTTGGCGTCGATGAAGGCGCGGGCCCTGGCGAGCATGTCCTCGCGGCTGTCGGCGACCTCGTCGACCAGGCCGTTCTCCTGGGCGCGGCGCGGGTTGTACTGGGTGCCCTGGAGGAGCACCTTGAGCAGCGCGTCGGTGATGCCGAGCATGCGGACGGTGCGGACGACTCCGCCGCCGCCGGGGAGCAGGCCGAGGGTGACCTCGGGACAGCCGATCTTGGAGCCGGGGGCGTCGAGGGCGACGCGGTGGTGGCAGGCGAGGGCGATCTCGTAACCGCCGCCGAGGGCCGCGCCGTTCATGGCGGCGACGACGGGCTTGCCGAGGGTCTCGATGCGGCGCAGGTCACGCTTGATGGCCATGCCGCCGTCGAAGAGGTCCTGGGCGGTCTCCGGGGTGACGCGGATCAGGTCGCGCAGGTCGCCGCCGGCGAAGAAGGTCTTCTTGGCCGAGGTGAAGATGACGCCCCGGATGCTGTCCTTCTCGGCCTCCAGGCGGTCGGTGATCGCCGCCAGGGACTCGCGGAACGCCTGGTTCATGGTGTTGGCGGACTGGCCGGGGTCGTCGAGGACGAGGGTGACGACGCCGGTGTCGTCCTGTTCCCAGCGGATGGTGGTGGGCTCGGTGCTCATGAGGGTGTGCTCCAGGGAATCCGTCGGGAGGGGATCAGACGCGCTCGACGATCGTGGCGACGCCCATGCCGCCGCCCACGCACAGGGTGGCGAGGCCGTAGCGCTTGTCCTGGCGCTCCAGTTCGTCCACGAGGGTGCCGAGGATCATCGCGCCGGTGGCGCCGAGGGGGTGGCCGAGCGCGATGGCACCGCCGTTGACGTTGACCTTGTCCAGGGACAGGCCCATGTCCTTGACGAAGCGCAGGACGACCGCGGCGAACGCCTCGTTGATCTCGACCAGGTCGATGTCGTCGATGGTCAGGCCGGCCTTGGCGAGCGCCTTGCGGGTGGCCGGGGCGGGGCCGGTGAGCATGATGGTGGGCTCGGAGCCGGACACGGCGGCCGAGACGATCCGGGCGCGCGGGCGCAGGCCGTAGCGGTCGCCGACCTCCTTGGAGCCGATGGCGACCAGGGAGGCGCCGTCCACGATGCCGGAGGAGTTGCCCGCGTGGTGGACGTGGTCGATCTTCTCGACCCAGTGGTACTTCTGCAGCGCGACGGCGTCGAAACCGCCGAGTTCGCCGATGTCGGCGAAGGACGGCTTGAGGCCCGCGAGGGAGTCGGCGGTGGTGCCGGGGCGCGGGTGCTCGTCGTGGTCGAGGACGGTGAGGCCGGCGCGGTCCCGTACGGGGACGACGGAGCGCTCGAAGCGGCCGTCCTTCCAGGCGGTGGCCGCGCGCTCCTGGGAGAGGGCCGCGTACTCGTCCACGTCGCGGCGGGAGAAGCCCTCGATGGTGGCGATCAGGTCGGCGCCGATGCCCTGCGGCACGAAGTTGGTGGCGAGGTTGGTCATCGGGTCGTTGAACCAGGCGCCGCCGTCCGAGGCCATCGGCACGCGGGACATGGACTCGACGCCGCCCGCGAGGACCAGGTCCTCCCAGCCGGAACGCACCTTGGCGGCGGCCAGGTTGACGGCCTCCAGGCCCGAGGCGCAGAAGCGGTTCTCCTGGACGCCGGCCACGGTGTCCGGCAGTCCCGCGGCGATGGCGGCGATGCGGGCGATGTCGGAGCCCTGGTCGCCGACGGGGCCGACGACGCCGAGGACGACGTCGTCGACCGCGGCGGGGTCCAGGTCCGGGAAGCGGGCGCGGATCTCGTGGATGAGGCCGACGACCAGGTCGACGGGCTTCGTGCCGTGCAGGGCGCCGTTCGCCTTGCCGCGTCCGCGCGGGGTGCGGATCGCGTCGTACACGTACGCTTCGGTGGTCACTGGCAGGCCTTTCACTGAGGGTTCTTCACAGGGCTGTTCGGGTGAGGGACACGAGTCGGTTCCTCGTCACGCGTCGGTTCCCCTTCGCGGGGCAGGTCCCAGTCGCGGGCCACGGCGTCGGTGTCGGCGCCGGGCAGGACGGGCCCGGTGCGGACGGAGGTGGGGGTCGCGGAGAAGCGGGGTGCGGGGGCCGGCTGGGTGATGCCGTCGTGGTCGGTGAAGGTGGAGCGGGCGGCGAGGTGGGGGTGGTGCGGTGCCTCGCGCAGCGTCAGGACGGGCGCCACGCAGGCGTCGGAGCCCGCGAACACGGACGTCCACTCGTCACGGGTGCGGCTCGCGAAGCGGTCGGCGACGGCCGCGCGCAGTTCGGGCCAGCGGGCCGGGTCGTCGCGGGCGGGCGCCAGGCCGGGGATGCCGAGCAGGTCCATGAACTCGGTGTAGAAGCGCTGCTCCAGCGCGCCGACCGCCATGTGCCGGCCGTCGGCGGTCTCGTAGGTGCCGTAGAACGGGCAGCCGCCGTCGAGGAGGTTGGCGCCGCGCCGGTCCTGCCAGGCGCCGGCGGCGAGCATGCCGTGGATCATCGAGGAGAGGTGGGCGGTGCCGTCGACGATCGCGGCGTCCACGACCTGGCCGGTGCCCGTCGCGCGCGCGTGGTGCAGGGCGGCGAGGACTCCGACGACGAGATAGAGGGAGCCGCCGGCGTAGTCGCCGAGGAGGTTGGCGGGGACGGCGGGCGGGCGGCCGGGGTCGCCGATCATGCCGAGGGTGCCGGTGAGCGCGATGTACCCGATGTCGTGGCCGGCGCGTTCGGCGAGCGGGCCCTGCTGGCCCCAGCCGGTCATCCTGCCGTACACGAGGCGCGGGTTGCGGGCGTGGCAGGGCTCGGGGCCCACGCCGAGCCGTTCGGCGACGCCCGGGCGGTAGCCCTCGATCAGCACGTCGGCGCGTTCGGCGAGGGCGAGGACCCGCTCGGGACCGTCCGGTGCCTTGAGGTCGACGAGCACGGAACGCTTGTTGCGGTTGGTGACGTCGTGCGCCGGGTCGATGCCGAGTCCCGGGCCGCCGGGGCGGTCGACGCGCACGACGTCGGCACCGAGGTCGGCGAGGAGCATGGCCGCGAAGGGCCCTGGGCCGATGCCGGCCAGCTCGACCACGCGCACGCCGGAGAGCGGGCCCTCACCCGTGGTCCGGGCCGGCGTCCTGGCTTCCGACATCGCATCCCCAGCTCTGTGACACAACCGATGTAACACCAGTGATGCTAAGAACGTGTTCCACTGGGCACAAGACCCGGACGAGCAAGCGCTTAGCCAATTATGCTCCGCGGGCGTCCAGCACGGCGGCCAGCCGGCGGGGAGCCACGGTGCGATAGCTCTCCTCCACCCAGTCGCAGAGCAGCCCGGCGGCCGGGGCACCCTGCTCCTGCAACGGGATGCTGACCCAGCCCGATCTGCCCAGCCCGTACCCCGCGGGTTCGGCGCCGGGACAGGACAGTGCATGGGCGTGCGCCTCCTCGCCCTTGAGCTTGAGGGTGATGCCCATCGGGTAGCTGCCGTCGGTCACGCCGAGGAAGACGAACACCTTCTTGTTGACCTTCGCGACGGACTCGCCCCACGGGAACTCCTCTACCGCGTCCGGCATACCGAGGGCGAACTCACGGACTTTCTCCCACTTTTTCAGGGCACTCCTGGGCACGGCCACGCGATGCCTCCGGGGTCGTCGACGGACTCCACCCTCCTCACGCTAGCCTCAGCCACCGGCAACGGCGCGTGCTGCGGACCAGGGCATTGCCGACGGGTGACGAAGGGATGTCATGAGCAGGCTGAAAAAGGCCGACCGGCTGTACGACATCGTGCTCTTCGGAGCGACGGGGTTCGTCGGGGAACTGACCGCGCGGTATCTCGCCGCGCACGCCCCCGAGGGGCTGCGCTGGGCGATCGCCGGCCGCGGCGAGGAGAAGCTGCGCCGACTGCGCGACCGGCTGCCGGGCGCGCCGGACGCCGGCGTGCTGCGCGCGGACGTGTCCGATCCGGACTCGCTGCGCGAACTCGCCGGACAGGCGCGCGTGGTGGCCACGACGGTCGGCCCCTACGTCCGGTACGGCGACGCCCTGGCCGCCGCCTGCGCGGACAGCGGTACGGACTATCTCGACCTCACCGGTGAACCGGAGTTCGTGGACCTGACCTACGTGCGCCACGACGCTCGCGCGCGGGAGACCGGCGCCCGGCTGGTGCACGCCTGCGGCTTCGACTCGATCCCCCACGACCTGGGCGTGTACTTCACCGTGCGGCAGCTGCCGGAGGGCGTGCCGCTGACCGTGGACGGCTTCGTGAGCGTCGACGCGACCTTCTCCGGCGGCACCTTCGCCTCCGCGCTGGGCCAGCTCGCGCGCGGGCGGCAGCTGCGATCCGCGGCCGTGGAACGCCGGCGGCACGAACCGCGCCTGGTGGGCCGCCGCGCGGTGACGCCGACCGGCGCGCCGCGGTTCGCCGGGGAGGTGGGAGCCTGGGCGCTGCCGCTGCCGACCATCGACGCACAGGTCGTGCGGCGCTCCGCGAAGGCCCTGGACCGCTACGGCCCCGACTTCCGCTACCGCCACTACGCGGCCGTCCGGCGTCTGCCGGTGGCGGTGGGCGGCGTGGCGGCCGTGGGCGCGCTGCTGGCGGCGGCTCAGGTGCCGCCGGCGCGGCGCTGGCTGTCCGGGCGGCTCAAGCCGGGTGACGGCCCGAGCGCCGAGAAGCGCGCCAAGAGCTGGTTCTCGGTCCGCTTCGTCGGCGAGGGGGGCGGGCGCAAGGTGTTCACGGAGGTCGCGGGCGGCGACCCCGGTTACGACGAGACGGCGAAGATGTTCGCCGAGGCGGCGCTCTGTCTCGCCCTCGACGAGCTGCCGCCGACGTCAGGGCAGGTCACCACGGCCGTCGCGATGGGCGAGGCGCTGACCGAGCGGCTGCGGGCGGCGGGCATCCGCTTCCGGGTGGCCGCGACCCTCTGAGGGACCTCTCGTCCGGCGACGGCGCGGATCATCCCGTCCAGCCGACGATCGTGTAGATCATTCCGCCGACCCAGGCCACCCCCGCCACCACGGCCAGCGCCAGCCCCGCGACCGCGGTCCGGCCGACGGGGCGGCCGGGGCGGGCGGAGCACTCGGGTGTCCGGTGTGTCGTCATGCGGTCCAGCCTGCCGGGGGCGGCGGGGGCAGCACATCCGTACGGATACTCAGACGGCCTGGGTGGTCCCGCGCGTCTGCCATATCCGCGGTTTGAGACTTTCTCGCCTGTCTCGACCAGCACGACGGGTGCGACACGGCCAAAGTGCCAAAGGGAAGTTCAATGAAACCCTTGAGGGTATGAAGTTCCTACTCGAAGTCACCATGGACGAGGGCGCGCTCGCCGAGGACCCCACGGGCGAGTTGCAGCGGATCCTGCGCTACTGGGGCGGCAACCTGCACCACTACGCGCTGCGGCCCGGCGACGGTTCGGCGGTCTACGACTCGGCGCATCAGGAGGTGGGCCGCTGGAGCGTCGAGGGTCGGGCCGGGTAGGCGGCGGCCCGCAGCGCCGCGCGGCACAGGGCGTCGGCCCTGCGGGTGGTCTCCGGCAGCCGGAAGGCGGGGGCCAGGGCCAGCGTGTGCGCGCAGGCGTTGTCGAGGCTCACCCGGTGGCCGACGGAGACGAAGACCGGCTTGACGGCGTCGCGCGTGCGCACCGCGCGCCCGACCTCCTCGGCGCCGGCGAGCAGCGGGGACGTGCTGCCGCGCGGGGCATCCGGCTCGTCGTACGTGAAGGTGAACGGGTTCTTGGCCACGCCGATGGTGGGCAGGCCGGTGAGCACGCCCAGATGGCTGGCGAGGCCGAAGCGGCGCGGGTGGGCCAGCCCGTAGCCGTCGCAGACGACCAGGCCGGGCGGGCGCGGCAGGGCGTCCAGCGCGGCGAGGACGGTCGGGATCTCCCGGAAGGCGAGCAGGCCCGGCACGTAGGGGAAGGAGATCCGCCCGACGGCGGTGGCCTCGGCGACGACGCCGAGGGTCGCGGCGTCCAGCACGACGGCCGCCGCCGCGACCACGTCGCGTTCGTCGTCGTAGGCCACGTCGACTCCGGTCACCGTGCCCGTGCCGGGCGGCGGGCCGGTCTCGTCGAGGACGACCCGCGCGCGCAGTCCGTCCTGGACGGCGCGGGCCCGTTCCTCGGTCGCGGGCCAGTCGGCGGGGATCTGCACGGTCACGGTCGTCATGGTGACGGCAACCCTAAGTGAGCCCGCAGTAGGCTCGCGATCATGTTCGTTCTGGAGCTGTCCTACACCGCCCCGCTCGAAGCCGTCGACGCCGTCCTGCCGGACCACGTGGCCTGGCTCGACGAGCTGTACGGGCAGGGTGTGTTCCTGGCGTCCGGGCGCAAGGAGCCCCGCGACGGCGGGGTGATCATCGCCGTCTCGGGGGACCGTGCGCGGATCGAGGAGGTCACCGCGGGCGACCCGTTCGTCCGGGCCGGCGTGTGCGCGTACCGCGTCACGGAGTTCGTCGCCACGAAGACGGCCCCGGCGCTGGAGCCGTACCGGGAGACGCTCGCCTAGAGGGCGCTACGGCTCACTTGCCGAGGGCGTGGCGCAGCTCGCCCTTGTTCATGTTCGAACGGCCGTGGACGTTGCGGCGCTTGGCCTCCTCGTAGAGCTGGTCGTAGGTGGGTCCCTGCGGGCCTTCGCCCCTCCCCGACCGTTGGCCGCCCCGCTTGCCCGACGACATGTCCTGGGTGGACGTGCGGCTGGCGGTCTTCGACTCACCCGACCGGGCGCGCTCCTTGTTGACCGTCCGGGCCGCGATCTCCTTGGCGCGGCCGGTGCTCTCGCCGCGGTCCTCGGCGCTGTCCTTGATGTGCTCGTACTGGCGTTCCCGTTTGGAGCTGGAACCGCGCGGCATGTCCGCTCACTTCCTCTCACGTTCGGCGAGCGGGTACCCACATTACGGACGGACACCCCGCCCCGCCCGGCGTCACCGTTCCAGGCGGGCGGCCCTGCCCTGCTCGCCCGCGGCCCAACAGCCCAGGTCGGGCGTGCAGTCCACGGTGTCGTAGGAGCCGGTGTCGACGGTCCGCCAGGTGCGGCCGCCGTCCGTGGTGAGGTCGGTACCGGTGGGGCCGACCGCGAGGGCGGCGGTGCGGCTGTGCGGAAGCCAGGCCACGCCGGAACGGTAGGCCGGCGGCGGCCGGTCGGCGGGCCGCCAGGTGCGGCCGGCGTCGGCGGTCCG
Source organism: Streptomyces sp. NPDC058534 (assembly GCF_042717365.1). Classification (NCBI taxonomy): domain Bacteria; kingdom Bacillati; phylum Actinomycetota; class Actinomycetes; order Kitasatosporales; family Streptomycetaceae; genus Streptomyces; species Streptomyces sp. NPDC058534. The sequence continues at coordinate 183,238 of NZ_JBHXNW010000002.1, read as the reverse complement.
TGCCGCGGCCCGCGGGGAGCTCTGGTCCGGGCGGTAGTCGCCGCCGACCGCGAGGCCGTGGGCCCGGTCGCGGAAGGCGAGGGCGAAGACGCCCCGCGCCGGGTCGCCCGCCGGGACCGGGGCGTCGGTGGCCGTCCAGGTGAGCCCCCGGTCGGCGGAGTGCAGCACGCGCGCGCGTGCGGCCCCGCCGGTGGCCAGCCACACGTCCCTCGGCCCTGAGGAGACCAGGCACTGGCCACTGGCCGCGAACCCGGCCTCGCCGTCCTGCGCGGCCGGCATGCCCCGGTCCGGCAGCACCTTCCAGGAGCGGCCGCCGTCGCGGGTGGACAGGATGCGGAACTTTCCGTCCACCGGGTCGCTCATGGCGAGTCCGTGCCGGGAGTCGAAGAAGGTGAGGCAGTCGTAGAAGGCCCGGGGGTCGGTGTTGCGGAAGGACTCCGTCCAGGTGGCTCCGCCGTCGGCGGTGCGGTAGACCCGGGACGCCTCGCCCTCGCCGATGGCCAGGACCACGGCCCGGCGGGCGTCGAAGGCCTCGACGTCCCGGAACTCCAGGTCGCCGGCGCCCGGCGGGGAGACGTCGCGCCAGGTGTCGCCGCCGTCGGTGGTGCGCAGGACGGTGCCGCCGGAGCCGGCCAGCCAGGCGGTGTGCCGGCTGACGGCGGCGAGCCCCCGGAACCGGACGTCGGACGCCCCGGTGTCCTTGAGCTCCCAGTGCGGCCGGTGCCGGGGCTGGTGCGCCTGCGCCGGTACGGTCGTCAGCGCGGCCAGCGCCGCCGCGCAGACCGCGCCCGCGATCGCCGTACGTCCCGTGCGCCCGCGGGCGGTTCGGATCGGCCGTGCCGTGCGTCGCGTGCTTCCCAAGCGCCTCATGGCGGGCGAAGCTAGCCCACCGGGGGTGCTCCGTCCAGAGGACCTGTCCGGCACGCGCGTGGCGCAAGTGCCGTACGGGGCGGGCGAGGAGAGCCGTGTCACGCCGGTGCATGAACGCGGTGACAGAGGTCACTCGTTGCTCGTGTGCACGGATCGGCTGTTTCCAGCGTCTCTTCAAGTGCCCGGCCCGCACCACCCCGAGAGCCCGTCCAGCCGTCACGAGGGAGCAAGGCGTTGTCCACCGTCATCGAGCAGCCGGTCGAGGCGCGTCTCGTCGCCGCCGCACCGCGTATGCCGAGCATTCCCGCCATCCTGCACTACGACCGCGGCGACCCCTTCGCCGTCCGCATGACCTTCCCGGCCCCCGCCACCCTGGAGGGTGTGGAGGTCTGCTGGACCTTCTCCCGCGAGCTGCTCATCGCTGGGATGCGGGAGCCGGACGGCCACGGCGACGTGCGGGTGCGCCCGTACGGGTACGACCGCACCGTCCTGGAGTTCCACGCGCCCGAGGGCACCGCCGTGATCCATGTGCGTTCGGGCGAGCTGCGCCGGTTCCTGGCGGCCGCGGGCGAGCTGGTGCCCGTCGGCCTGGAGCACCTCCACCTGGACCTGGAGCACGACCTGGCGGAGCTGATGCGGGGGAGCTGCTGACCGGCCGTCGCCCCCGCCCCCTCCGCGCCCCGACCTCAGCGCCCCGACGACGCCACGGCCCGGGCGCTCTCCGCGCTCACCGCGCCCCACACCTCTCCCACGATCTTCCGCAGCCCGGGTGCCGCCGCCCCGCCCCGCTCGGTCAGCTCGGCGATCCGCGCCTCCCTGCGCGCACCGTCCCCCGCGCCACGCCCGGCGCCGGCCGGGACGCCGGGTGCCGCGGCGGCGACGAGCACGGCCGCGGCCGCGTCACGCTCGGACACCTCCCCGGCCGGAATCCGCCCCTCCAGCACATCCCGCGTCTCGTCGCGGAGGGCCTTCGCCGCGGCCGGGCGCGCGAGGACGTGCTCCACGGACGGGAACACCCCGAGCACGCGCTTCTTCTCGGCCCGCAGGTAGCCCTCGGCCACCAGTTGCTCCCGGACGGCGTCGAAGGTGACCCGCGCGTGCAGCGCGACCCACGTCCGCCACCGGTGCGGCATCGACTCGCGGACCAGCTCAAGGAGCCCGTCGAGGACCGCGTCCCCGGTGCGGGAGTCCAGGTCGACGGGGTTGGCGATGCCGTCGTCGTCGGTGAGCAGGCCGCGCTGGGCCAGTTCGGTGAGCGCGCCGGCGCGCACCAGGTGGTGGACCCGGGCGGTGTCGGCGGCACCGGACCGCGCCGGGTCCCAGGCCAGCAGGCAGAGCCGGGCAGGCAGTGAGAGCGGGCCGTTGGGCACGGGGGCCTCCTCGGGGCCGTGGGACCGGGTCCGCGGAAATACGTTGACAGCGCACCCGGTCTCTCGTACGGTGTATATCGCTTCTGTTGCCGCCGATTGGAGAAGGACGTTGCTCGTCTGAGGTCCTGAGACACCGCGACACACCTCACGTGTGTGTACGCGGCGTGCGACCTCGGCGTTCGAGCCGTCCCTTTGCGGAGCAGGGCTTTTTTCATGCCCGGCACTCCCCGGGGCTCCTCCTTCTCTCGTCCGACGGCGGTCGCCGCCTCCCGGTGTCTCGATACGCGTTTGCCCCTGACGGCTTCAAGCAACCGCGGAGACCCGTATGTCTACATCCATCACTTGTACGTCCCTGTCCTTCGCCTGGCCCGACGGCACGCCCGTCTTCGAGGGACTCGACACCGCGTTCGGCCCCGGCAGGACCGGGCTCGTCGGCGTCAACGGGGCGGGCAAGTCGACCCTGTTGAAGCTGATCGCGGGGCAGCTCACGCCCGCCGACGGCACCGTCCGCGTCTCCGGCGAGGTCGGCTACCTGCCGCAGAACGTCACCCTGGACACCGCGCTGCGGGTCGACGAGGCGCTCGGCATCGCCGCGCGCCGGGCCGCGCTGCACGCCATCGAGGCGGGCGACGTGGCCGAGGAGCACTTCGAGACGGTCGGCGACGACTGGGACGTCGAGGAGCGCGCCCTCGCCGCCCTCGGCGAACTCGGGCTCGGCCACGTGGGGCTCGACCGTACCGTCGGCGAGGTGTCGGGCGGCGAGTCGGTGCTGCTGCGGCTGGCCGCGCTGCTGCTGCGCCGACCCGACGTCCTGCTCCTCGACGAACCCACCAACAACCTCGACCTGTACGCCCGCAGGCGCCTGTACGCCGCCGTCACCTCCTGGCCGGGCGTCATGGTCGTGGTCAGCCACGACCGGGAACTGCTGGAACTGGTCGACCAGATCGCCGACCTGCGGTCCGGCGGCATCACCTGGTACGGCGGGAACCTCTCGGCGTACGAGGAGGCGCTGGCCGTGGAGCAGGAGGCGGCCGAGCGCATGGTGCGGGTCGCCGAGTCCGACCTGCGCAAGCAGAAGCGGGAACTGGCCGACGCCCAGGTCAAGCTGGCCCGCCGCAAGCGGTACGGCCAGAAGATGTGGGACCAGAAACGCGAACCGAAGATCGTCATGGGGGCACGCAAGCGCGCGGCGCAGGAGTCCGCGGGCAAGCACCGCATCATGCACGAGGAGAAGCTCACCGAGGCCAGGGAGCGCCTCGACGACGCGGTGGAGGCCGTGCGGGACGACGACGAGATCCGCGTCGACCTGCCCTATACGGCCGTACCGCCGGGCCGGTCCGTGCTCACCCTGCGCGAACTGGAACTCCGGTACGGCGCGCGGGTGGAGGGCGGCTTCGATCTGCACGGTCCGGAGCGGATCGCGCTGATCGGGCGCAACGGCGCGGGCAAGACCACGCTGCTGCGCACCGTCGCCGGGGAGCTGGCGCCGGTGGCGGGCGAGGCGACGGCGCACGTACCGCTGCGGTTCCTGCCCCAACGCCTCGACGTGCTCGACGGGGAGCTGACCGTGGCCGAGAACGTGGCCCGGTTCGCGCCGGGCGCCACCAACAACCGGATCCGGGCCCGGCTGGCCCGCTTCCTGTTCCGGGGCGCCCGCGCCGACCAGCAGGCGGCGACGCTCTCCGGCGGCGAACGCTTCCGGGCGGCGCTGGCCGCGCTGATGCTGGCCGAGCCCGCGCCGCAGCTGCTGATGCTGGACGAGCCGACGAACAACCTGGACATGGCGAGCGTGCGGCAGCTCACCACGGCGCTGGAGTCCTACGAGGGGGCGCTGATCGTGGCCAGCCACGACATGCCGTTCCTGGAGTCGCTCGGCATCACCCGCTGGCTGCTGTTCGAGGAGGGAGAACTGAGGGAAATCACGCCAGAAGCTGTCGGGTATCCCGTCTAGCGTCACTCGCATGAGCGAGTTCATCAGCATCACCGGAGCCGGGGAGAACAACCTCCAGGACGTCACCCTCCGCATCCCGAAGGGCCGGCTGACCGTGTTCACCGGCGTTTCGGGGTCGGGGAAGTCGTCGGTCGTCTTCGACACGATCGCGGTCGAGTCGCGGCGCCGGCTGAACGAGACGTTCACCTGGTTCGTGCGCAACCGGCTGCCCAAGTACGAGCGGCCGCACGCGGACGCCCTGGAGGGCCTCTCCCCCGCGATCGTCGTCGACCAGCGGCCTGTGGGTGGCCACTCGCGGTCCACGGTCGGCACGATGACCGACATCCACTCGGTGCTGCGGGTGCTGTTCTCCCGCACGGCACCTCTACTCGTCGACATCGGCGAGTTCGAGAAGCTCGAAGACTGTGTGACGTGCCTCTCGGTCGGCTGCGGGAGCTGTACGCCTGAACCCGCCGGTACGTCACCCGCCCGGCCCCGGGACCTGCGTGTCTCGGCGCCTTGCCGCACCCCGCGGGACCCTGGCTGATCAGCGACCTTTACAGTGCGTTTAACCTACGCCCTCGTAACCTACGGTTTCGTAGCCTACGATCCCGTAGGTTCCCCGGCACCGCTCGCCGGCCGCTCCGCACTGTCGCACGTCCCCTGGAGTTCTCCGTGACGATCGTCTCCCCGCACCTCGGCTCCTCCGCCGACTGGACCGACGCCCGGCTGCTGTACGCGCTGGAGGAAGTGGTCGAGACCGAGCTCAACCGGCACCTGAAGGTCACCAAGGACTGGATGCCGCACGAGTACGTGCCGTGGACGGACGGCCGGAACTTCCCGGGATTCTTCGAGGACGGCGAGGCCTGGGAGAAGGAGCAGTCCAAGGTCACCGAGATCGGCCGGATCGCCCTGGTGGTGAACCTGCTGACGGAGGACAACCTCCCCAGCTACCACCACGAGATCGCCAGCCTCTTCGGCCGTGACGGTGCCTGGGGCACCTGGGTGCACCGCTGGACCGCCGAGGAGGGACGGCACGGCATCGTCATGCGCGACTACCTGCTCGCCTCCCGCGCGGTCGACCCGGACAAGCTGGAGCAGTTCCGCATGGCCCACATGAGCGAGGGCTTCGAGTCGGACAACCGGCACTCGATGCTGCACTCGGTGGCCTACGTCTCCTTCCAGGAACTGGCCACCCGCATCTCGCACCGCAACACCGGCCACCAGTCCGGCGACCCGGTCTGCGACCGCATGCTGGCCCGCATCGCGACCGACGAGAACCTGCACATGGTCTTCTACCGGAACCTGCTCAAGGCGGCCTTCGAGATCGCGCCCGACCTCACCATGCAGGCCGTGCGGGACGTGGTCGTCAACTTCCGGATGCCCGGTCACGGCATGCCCGGCTTCGAGCGGGCCGCCGCGCAGATGGCGATCGGCGAGGTCTACAACCTGCGCATCCACCACGACGACGTGATCCAGCCCGTGCTGCGCTTCCTGAAGGTCCTGGAGATCGACGGGCTCGGCCCGGAGGGTCTGCAGGCCCAGGAGGAACTGGGACTGTACATGGGCGGGCTGGACGCCGAGGCCGCCAAGTTCGACGCGAAGCTGGCAGCGCGCAAGGCCCGGATGGCGGCCCGCGCGGCGGGCTGACCGGCCGACCGCGCCGGTGGCGATACCGCCGGCACGATGGCGGCGCTGACCGCAGGCGGGCGAGCGGCCTGCGCGACGGTCGGGCGTACGGGCCGGCAGGGCGAGGAGAAAGGGCGAGTGTCTTGCCCGAACCGGTGCGCCCCGGCCGACCGCGTCCGCGGCGGGCGGGGGTGCCGCCCGCACCACGGCGGCGCTGACCCCAGGCGAGCGGCCGGCGCGGCTCGGCGCGACGGCCGGGGGCCGCGCTCAGTGCGTGGCGCGGCGCAGTTCCAGCCGTTCCTTCTCCGACAGTCCGCCCCAGACGCCGAAGCGCTCGTCATTGCTCAGCGCGAAGTCCAGGCAGGCCGAGCGGATCGGGCAGAGGGCGCAGATCCGCTTCGCGTCCCGTACGGAGCTGCCGGGCTCGGGGAAGAAGAACTCGGCTCCGGTCTGTGCGCACAACGCCTCCTCCTGCCAGTCGAGGTCCGGCGTGGCGATCGTCTCGATGTGCATGGACAGGAGCGTGCCGGGAGGGGAAAAACATTCCATCAACGCCGGATCAACGCCGCCGGCGGGCCCCTCACCCGTTCAGATGGTCCTCCGTCGCGTGCGGCGGCGCACGGCGGCGCGCGGAAGCGGGGGCCGGTGGTCGGTGGAAGACTCGGCAGTGCAGGCAACGGGACCCTTCCGAGGAGGGCGATCATGCTCACCACCCGCTATGTCACCGGCGCTCCGAACTGGGTCGACGTCGGCACATCCGACCTCGACGGCGCCACGGCCTTCTACGGCGGCCTCTTCGGCTGGCGGTTCCGGTCGGCGGGGCCGGAGGCCGGCGGCTACGGCTTCTTCGAGCTGGACGGCCGGATCGCGGCCGGCGGCATGCAGACCACGCCCGAGCAGGGCCCGCCGTCCTGGACGGTGTACTTCCAGACGCCGGACGCCCGGGCCACCGCCAAGACCTCCGAGCAGGCACGCGGAGGTGTCCTCGCGCAGCCGATGGACGTGATGGACGAGGGCACCATGGCGGTCCTCGCCGACCGGGCGGGGCTGCCGTTCGGTGTCTGGCAGCCGGCGCGGCTGCCCGGTCTGGGTGTCGTCGGCGAGAGCGGCGCGCTGTGCTGGGTCGAGCTGCACACGGCGGACGTCGCGGCCGCCGCCGCGTACTACCAAACGGTCCTGGGGCTGGAGACCTCGGCGGTCTCCTTCCCGGGTGGCTCCTACACCTCGGTCAATCCGGCGGGCGAGGGCGAGGACGCCATGTTCGGCGGTGTCGTCCCGCTCGCCGACGACCCGGAGCCGACGGAGACCGGCTGGCTGCCGTACTTCGCGGTGGACGACGCGGACGCGACGGTCGCCCGGGCCCGGGAGCTGGGCGGCACGGTGCCGATGGCCGCGACGGACATCGAGGACGTCGGACGCGTCGCCCGCATCGCCGACCCGTCCGGCGCCCGCTTCGCGGTACTCAGGCCGCTGCCGCGGCAGGCGTAGGCGGCGCCGAGTCTCCCGCGCTCACGCGCCGACGTGGCACGGCGGCGTGACGGGCCCCGGGCCCGGGCGCTCACGCGGTGACGCCGCAGACGCAGAGACCGCCGGGCCCCGGTGACGCCACAGGCATGGAGGCGCACCAAGCCCCCACTGCTCACGCCGTGGCCGCAGGCGTGCAGGCCCGGCGCTCACCCGATGACGCCACAGGCGTGACGGGCACCGGGCCCAGGCGCTCACGCGATGACCCCGCAGACGCAGAGACCGCCGGCCCCCGGTGACACCGCAGGCGCGGACGGCACCGGGTCCTTCGCGCTCGTCCGGTGACGCCACAGGCGTAGAGAGCGCTCCCCGGCTCACGCGGTGGCACGGTGGACCAGCGTGGTCGGCAGGATGACGCCGGACGTGCCGGGGTTCGTGTCGGTGGCTTCCGGACCGTCGGCGGCCGTTCGGGGGTCCAGGCCGCGCAGGAGGAGTCGGGCCATCAGGCGGCCCATCTCCTCGATGTCCTGGCGGACGGTGGTCAGCGGCGGGTCGGTCTGTTCGGCGACGGGCAGCATGTCGTCGAAGCCCACCACCGCCACGTCGTCCGGCACCCGCCGCCCCCGCTCGCGCAGCACCCGCAGGGCACCGGCGGCGGTGAGGTCGTTGGCCGCGAACACGGCGTCCAGGTCCGGGCACCGGTCGAGCAGTTCCCGCATCGCCCGTTCGCCGCCGCCCGGGGTGAAGTCGCCGTGCGCGACCAGCCCCGGGTCGGCGCCGGCCCGGACGTCGCGGAAGCCGGCCAGCCGGTCGGCCGCCGAGGTCTGGTCGAGCGGGCCCGTGATGTGCGCGATCCGGGTGCGGCCGAGGCCGGCCAGGTGACGGACGGCCGCGCGGGCGCCGCCGCGGTTGTCGCTGTCGACGTAGACCACGTCGTCCCGGCCGTCCTCCCAGTCGGGGCGCCCGCCGAACACGGTCGGCACCCCGGCCCTGCGTACGAGGCCGGGCAGCGGGTCGTGGAGGTGCAGGGAGAAGACGAGGGCGCCGTCGACGTGCCCGCCGGCCAGGTAGCGGCCGACGCGGGCGTGGTCCTCGCGGCCCTCGGTGAGCAGCAGCACCAACTGGTTGTCGTGGGCCGTCAGTTCCTTGCTGATGCCGCGCAGTTGCTGGGCGAAGTAGGGGTCGGCGAAGACCCGGGTCTCCGGTTCGGCGGCGACGACGGCGACGGCGTCGTGCCGTCGGGTCACCAGGCTGCGGGCGGCCTGGTTGGGCACGTATCCGAGTTCCTCCACCGCGCGCCGGACCCGCTCGGCCAGCGCGTCGCGCACCCCGTGCGCCCCGTTGACCACGCGGGACACGGTGGCCCGCGAGACCCCGGCTCGCTCGGCCACGGCCTCCAGCGTGGGGCGGGGCACTGTCTCGCTCACTTGAGGGCTCCTCGTCGGGGGGGGGGGGGGGGGTGGGTGGTGAGCGGGCACCGAGGAGCGC
>NZ_JBHXNW010000002.1:69540-174477 GCF_042717365.1 Streptomyces sp. NPDC058534 | reverse complement strand
ACAGGGATAGCCGCAGCCGCCGGACGGGAAGCGGGCGCTCGGGGCGGCCCTCAGTGCTGGTGCTCGGGCGCCTCCGCGGTCTGCTCACCGCCCCCCTGGGCGTGCTCGTTCGGTTCGTACCCCGGGATCGTGCCGTCGGTCTTCTTCACCAGCAACAGCCCCACCATCCCCATGTCGGAGTGGCTCTGCACGTGGCAGTGGTACATCCACGCGCCGGCGCCCACCCCCTCCCCCGCGATGATCTGGAAGCCGAAGGAGTCCGCCGGACCGGTGATCTTGTTGTCGATGACCTGGCTGGGGTCGTCGGGGCCGGTGAGCATGCCGGTGCGGTTGTCGGCCCAGCGGTGACCGTGCATGTGGAAGGTGTGGTAGTACTCGCCGTGCGTGATCATGACAATCTCGACGCGATCGCCCACGGTGGCCTCGAAGTTGGGACCGGTGTGGGGCTTCTGGTTGTTGATGAGCATGTCGTTGAAGACGATGGTGTGCGTGGCGTCCGGCAGCACGTCGCCCTTGCGGCGCACGATCACGGGCCCGTAGAGGCCGTTGCGGATGCCGCCCGTGCCGTGCTCGGTGCCGACCACGTGGTCGTGGTAGTGCCAGTAGCCCGCGCTGCCCGAGCGCCAGGTGCCGTCCGCGCGGCGGCCCGGTTTGTGGGTGCGCCAGGTGTAGGTGCGGGTGCCGCCGGGCTCGACGTCGCTCTTGTTCATCGCCGTGCCGTCGCTGGAGATCTCGTAGTCCAGACCGTGCACGTGGAGGCTGGCCCGCACGTCCATGGTGTTGGTGAACTCGATGTGCAGCGTGTCGCCCTCGTTGAGCTCGATCAGCGGTCCGGGGACGGACGCCTTGCCCTTCTCGAAGCCGTAGCCCATCTGACCGTCCGCCAGTTTCTCGGCGTACATCTTGATGTGTCTCACCTCGCCCCCGGCCGGCGCCGTCTTCGCGGTCACGCCCTTGGCCTCACCGGCGGCGCCCGCGGTCTCCGGAGCGATGGACAACGATGTCGCGACGGCCGCGCCGCCCAGCAGTACCCGTCGGTTGAAGCCTCGCCTGTCCATGCCGAACTCCCCACGCTGATACGGAATTTGCGGAGCCGTAGTACTGATTGGCTGTGATGAGCCTGTGGGACCGTACCGGTTGCCGCCGCGTTTATCCACACTCAGGACAAAGTTCGTTGGATCCCGGTCATACCTATTGGCGAACCACGCAAAGAGGTCTAGCTTCCTTGGCGCTGCTGCCGTGACCGAGGAGGTGCCCATGCCCTTGAGAGGGTTGAGCGCGAGAAGAAGAGGATGGGCGGCGTTCGCCACCGCCGGCTTCGTCGCCGCGGGACTGCTGTCTGGCCCGACCGCCAGCGCACGTCCGGCGCCGGATCCGTCCCTGACAACGATGTCGATCAAGTCGCCCCCGGGCGGCTCCAACGTACGTGTGCTGGTGTTCTACGGTTCCGCCGCGGCCGGTGACGAATCGCCGGTCGTGAACGCCGGGATCGCGGCCATCGAGCGGATCGGGCTGTCCGGCCCGCAGAAGGAGCGCTTCCAGGTCCAGGCCACGGACAACGCCGACGTCTTCACCAACGAGAAGAAGCTCGGCCGTTTCAACGCGATCGTGTTCCTGACCGGGGGCGGCGACGTCCTCGATCCGGCGCAGGAGGCGGGCCTGGAGGCGTACATGGAGGCCGGCGGCGGGTTCGTCGGCATCCACGACGCGGCCCGCGCGGAGCCGTACTCGGACTGGTTCACCGGTCTGGTCGGCGCCCGTCCGGCGGCCTCCAGCCCCACCAAGGTCCAGCGGGCCACCGTCGAGGTCGGCGACCGGCGTCATCCGGCCGCCAAGGACCTGCCGACGGAGTGGAAGCGGCCCGACGAGTGGCTCAACTGGCAGCAGAACCCGTCCGGTGACGTGCACACCGTCGCCCGGGTGCGCGAGTCGACGTACGCGCCCGGGGAGAGCGCCAACGGCTGGGACCACCCGGTCAGCTGGTGCCGCGACTACGACGGCGGCCGGTCCTTCTACACCGGCATGGGCGGCACGGTGTCGTCGTACGACGAGACGGAGTTCCGCTCGCACCTGCGCGGCGCCCTGCTGTGGACGTCGCGGCTGGCGCAGGCCGACTGCAAGGCCACCATCACCGGCAACTACGAGGCCGAGCGGCTGACCCAGCCCAACCAGCCGGGCCAGAACGACCAGATCGGCGAACCGCACGGCCTGGTCACCGCGCCCGATGGGCGGGTGTTCTACATCGGCCGCGGCGGCGCCGACTCCTCCCAGCCCGTGGTCACCGACTGGAACGACCCGAACATCGGCAAGGGCAAGGGCGAGATCCACGTCTGGGACCCGAAGACCAAGAAGGTCACCCTCGCCGGTGCCCTGACCATCTTCGGCAACAAGGGCGGCGGCGACGAGCTGATCAAGGTCGAGGAGGGCCTGCTCGGCATCGAGCTGGACCCGGAGTTCACCGAGAACGGCTGGGTCTACCTGCACTACACGCCGCACTCCGAGATCAACCGCGAGACCCACATGGCCGAGCGGCGCGTCTCGCGCTTCACCCTCGACCAGGCGACCAACAAGCTGGACCTGGGCAGCGAGAAGGTGCTGCTGAAGTGGCCGGTGCAGATCCACAGCTGCTGCCACGCGGGCGGCGGGCTGGCCTGGGACTCCAAGGGGAACCTGTACATCGCCACCGGTGACAACAACTCCAGTGGTTTCAGCGGCGGTTACTCCGGCAACAACCCGGAGCCCAACTTCAAGGGCGTGTCCTTCGCCGACGCGCGCCGCACCGCCGGCAACACCAACAACCTGAACGGCAAGATCCTGCGCATCCACCCGGAGCCGGACGGGACCTACACGCTCCCCGAGGGCAACCTCTTCACCGGCGAGGAGACCGCCGAGGGCGGTGGCAAGACGCGCGGCGAGATCTATGTGATGGGCGTCCGCAACCCGGCGCGCATCTCCGTCGACAAGGCGACCGACACCCTCTACGCCGGGTGGGTCGGACCGGACGCGGGCGCTCCCTCGCCGACGTGGGGCCCCGCGAAGTACGACACGTTCGCCGCGATCACCGAGGCGGGCAACCGGGGCTGGCCGTACTGCATGGGCAACAAGCAGCCGTACCGGGACCGGAACCTGCCGGACCCGTCGAAGCCGCTGGGCTGGTACGACTGCGACGCCCCGAAGAACGAGTCGCCGAACAACGACGGCCTGGTCAACCTGCCGCCGGTGACCGGCAACAACATCTGGTACTCGCCGCAGGGCGGTGGCCCCGACTTCCCGCGCGACGAGAACGGGATCCCGTCGTACGACCAGGACGAGGCCACCTACAAGCTGCCCTGGCTCAAGGGCGGCGGCCAGGCCGCGATGAACGGCCCGGTCTACCGCTACGACGCGGACAGCACCAGCGAGACCAAGTGGCCCGCGTACTGGGACGGCAAGTGGTTCGTCGGTGACTTCTACGACTCCGACCAGCCGCGCAACGCGGTGCTGATGGACCCGAAGACCCAGGGCGACGGCGGTCTGCCGGTGCACTCGGAGTCCCTGAAGAAGATCGTGCCGGTCGGCAGCGACGGCATCAAGAACCTGATGGGCTGGAAGTTCGGCCCGGACGGCGCGCTGTACGTCCTCGACTACGGCCGCGGCTTCTTCACCTCGGACGCCAAGTCGGCCCTGTGGCGGGTCACCTACGAGGGCGGCGGCCCGACGCCGGCCGCCGGACAACTGGCCAGGGGGACCGAGTGATACGCCAACGAAGAATGTGGGCCGCGCTGCTGGCCGGCCTGCTGATGATGCTCGGACTGCAGACGGCGTCCGCCCAGGACGGGCGGCCCGCGCCGCGCGCCGAGGCGGCCGACCAGGTGCTGACCTGGACCGCCGGCGACGACATCACCAAGTACACGTCCGCGCCGGAGACGGCGGTGGCCGGACCGGCCACGATCGTCTTCGAGAACAGTGAGGCGACCGGCAACACCACCGGTATGCCGCACACGCTGACGTTCGTCACCAGCGACCCGGAGTACAACAGCGACGTCCAGCTGAACATCCTCGCCAACCCGGGCGACGCCCAGGGCGGCAAGTACACCGCCGAGGTCACCCTGACCCCGGGCAAGTACAAGTACCACTGCACGATCCCCGGGCACGGCCAGATGACGGGCGTGCTCACCGTGACCGAGGGCGGCGGTGGCGACGACACCACCGCGCCCGCGACCTCGGCCGAGGTGGGCGGCACGCAGAACGCCGACGGGCAGTACGTCGGTTCGGCGAGCGTGACCGTCGCCGCCACCGACGAGGGCGGCTCCGGCGTCGACCGGGTCGAGTACGCGATCGGTGCCGACGGCGCCTGGCAGCCGTACACCACGCCGGTCGTCGTCGACCAGGTGGGCGACCACAAGGTGCGCTACCGGGCGTTCGACAAGGCGGGCAACGCGGCCGCCGAGAAGAGCGTCGACTTCACCGTGGTCGCCCCCGACACCGACGACACGGCCCCGCCGGAGACCTCGGCGACGGTCAGCGGCGAGAAGAACCCCGACGGCGCCTACATCGACATGGCGACGGTGACCGTCACCGCCTCCGACACCGGTTCCGGCGTCAACACCATCGAGTACGCCGTCGGCGACGGCGCCTGGCAGGCGTACACCGCGCCCGTCATGGTGCACGAGGTCGGCGAGCACACGGTCCGCTACCGGGCCACCGACAAGGCGGGCAACGTCGCCGCGGAGAAGAGCGTCGCCTTCACCGTGGTCGCCGCTCCCCCGCAGGACACCACGCCGCCGGTGACCGGCGCGACGGTGGACGGCACCAAGGACTCCGACGGCGCGTACGTCGGCAGCGCGAAGGTGACCGTCAACGCCACGGACGAGGGCGGCTCCGGCGTGGCCGGTGTGGAGTACTCGCTGGACGCCGGGCCCTACCTGGCGTACACCGACCCCGTGGTCGTCGACCGCGTCGGCCGGCACACCGTGGCGTACCGGGCGAGCGACAAGGCCGGCAACACCTCCGAGCCGGTGACCGTGAGCTTCACGGTGGTGGCGGGCCAGGTTCCGGGGCCGCCCTGCCCGGAGTTCGACGAGCGCCAGACGGTGATCGTCGGCACGGTGGACACCGGTGTGCCGAACCGGGTCACCAACAACCGGTGCCGGATCAACGAGATGATCGAGGACGAGAAGGAGTGGACGTCCCAGCAGCTCTTCCTCAAGCACGTGCGTGAGGTGCTGGACACGCTCCGGGACGAGGGGGTCGTCGACAACCGGGAGTTCAAGGCGATCAACAAGGCCGCCCGCCAGTCCGGGATCGGCAAGCCCGGCCAGACCGAGGGCTACCGCACCATCCTCGACGGCACCCAGGCGTCCTTCGCCAAGTGGCAGCAGGTGGGCGGCGGTTCGTTCGGGCTGAACGCGGACGGATCGATCACCTCCAGCACCACCACGCCCGGCATGGGCATGCTGTGGTTCCCCGAGCGCAAGTACGGCGACTTCTCGCTGAAGCTCCAGTGGCGGGACGACGCGGCGGGGACCGCCAACACCAACGGCGGCGTGTTCGTACGCTTCCCGCAGGTCCACGACCACCCGGAGGAGTCCCGGCCGGAGTGGGTCGCCATCAAGTACGGCCACGAGGTGCAGGTCTTCGACGGCCCGACCGGCGACATGTACAAGACCGGCTCGCTCTACGGCTTCGACCGGGTGGGTCTGGCCGGCGCGGGGGTGACGGAGAAGGGCACCTGGAACGACTACGAGATCCGCGTGGTCGACCAGCACTACTCCGTCTTCCGCAACGGCGTGCTGATCAACGAGTTCGACAACATCGGCGGCCAGGACTTCACCCCGCCGCGCTCGGACGACCCGGGCACGGACGGGCGGCGGTTCGCCTCCGGTTACGTCGGACTCCAGGTGCACGGCACGACGGACGTCGTCTCGTACCGGGACGTCCGGATCAAGGAGTTGTAGGCCCGTCCGGGCCAGGATCCTGCTTCCTGGCCCGGCTCGGCTGCACCCGGCTGGGCTCCCCCGGCATCTTCGGATACTCGGGCGGGTACGGCAGGTCGCCGAGCCCGTGGTCGTGCTCGTCCTTCGTCGCCAGTTCCAGCAGGGCGTCGAGGGAGTACCGCTGATCGTCCATGCCCGCGTGCACGTCGCCGAGTTCGGCGAAGCGCGCGGGCATGGTCGTGATGTCGAAGTCCTGCGGGTGCGCGACGCCCACCTCGTCCCAGTTCAGCGGCGCGGAGACCGGGGCGCCCGGGCGGGGGCGCACGGAGTAGGCGGAGGCGATGGTGCGGTCGCGGGCGGTCTGGTTGTAGTCGATGAAGATGCGCTCGCCGCGCTCCTCCTTCCACCACTTGATGGTCACCCGGTCCGGCATCCGCCGTTCCATCTCGCGGCCGACGGCGATGGCGGCGCGCCGCACCTGGGTGAAGGTCCAGCGCGGCTCGATCGGCACGAAGACGTGAATGCCGCGTCCGCCCGAGGTCTTGGGCCAGCCGCGCAGTCCGCCGAACTCCTCCAGTACCGTGCGCAGTTCGTGGGCGGCGCGGGCCGCGTCGTCGTAGTCGGTGCCGGGCTGCGGGTCGAGGTCGATGCGCAGTTCGTCGGGGTGGTCGACGTCGGCGCGCCGCACCGGCCAGGGGTGGAAGGTGAGGGTGCCGTACTGGGCGGCCCACAGGACCGCCGCCTCCTCGGTGGGGCACATCTCGTCGGCGCTGCGCCCGCTGGGGAAGGTGATGTGCGCGGTCGGGATCCAGTCGGGCATGCCCTTGGGTGCGCGCTTCTGGTAGAACCACTCGCCGCCGACCCCGTCCGGGTAGCGCTGGAGGGTGGTGGGGCGGTCGCGCAGGGCGCGCAGGATGCCGGGGGCCACCGCCTGGTAGTACCGGGCCACGTCGAGCTTGGTGTAGCCGCGCTCCGGGAAGAAGACCTTCCCCGGGCTGGACAGCCGCACGGTCCGACCACCCGCCTCCAGTTCCACCGCTTCCGCCATGCGAGCCACGGTAGGCGCACGGCCTTGGCTTCGCATATCAGGCGGGGACGACACCGCGCTCATACAGTCGGACCATGCGCCTTCCCGTCATGCCCCCCGTGAAGCCGATGCTCGCCAAGTCCGTGGCGAAGATTCCGCCGGGGATGCACTACGAGGCCAAGTGGGACGGGTTTCGGGCGATCGTGTTCCGGGACGGGGACGAGGTGGATCTGGGGAGTCGTACCGGTAAGCCGTTGACCAGGTACTTTCCGGAGCTGGTGGCGGCGGTGCGGGAGCGGTTGCCGGAGCGGTGTGTGGTGGACGGGGAGATCGTGATCGCGCGGGAGGGGCATCTGGACTTCGACGCGCTGACCGAGCGGATCCATCCGGCGGACTCCCGGGTGCGGATGCTGGCCGAGAGGACGCCGGCCTCGCTGGTCGCCTTCGACCTGCTGGCCCTGGACGACGAGTCGCTGCTCGACGTGGGGCTGGCCGACCGGCGGGCGCTGCTGGTGCGGGCGCTGTCCGGGGTGACGCCGCCCGTGCACGTGGCACCGGCGACGGACGACATCGAGGTGGCCCGGCAGTGGTTCGAGCGGTACGAGGGGGCGGGGCTCGACGGGGTCGTGGCCAAGCCGCTCGACCTGCGCTACCGGCAGGACGAGCGGGCCATGTACAAGATCAAGCACGAGCGGACGGCGGATGCGGTCGTCGCCGGGTACCGCCTGCACAAGAGCGGCCCCGTGGTCGGCTCGCTGCTGCTCGGCCTGTACGACGACCGGGGCGTCCTCCAGCACGTGGGGGTGAGCGCCGCCTTCACCATGAAGCGCCGCGCCGAGTTGGTGGAGGAGCTGGAGCCGCTGCGCATGGACGACGCTGGGGGCCATCCGTGGGCCGCCTGGGCGGAGGAGTCGGCGCACGAGGGGGCGCGGCTGCCGGGCGCCCCGAGCCGCTGGTCCGGCAAGAAGGACCTGTCCTGGGTGCCGCTCAGGCCGGAGCGGGTCGTCGAGGTGGCGTACGACCACATGGAGAACGGGGCGCGCTTCCGGCACACGGCCCGCTTCCGCCGCTGGCGCCCGGACCGGACGCCGGAGAGCTGCACCTACGCCCAGCTGGAGGAGCCGGTCCGCTACGACCTCGCGGAGATCCTCGGCGGACCGTGAGGGCTCCTCCCGGGACGCCCCGGGGCCCGGGCGCTCACGGCTTCATGAGCACCTTGACCGCGCCGTCCTGCTTCTTCTGGAACATCTCGTACGCGTGCGGCGCGTCCGCCAGCGGCACCCGGTGGGTGGCGAAGTCGTCGACGCCGAGCGGGTCCTCGTCGGTCAGGTGGGGGACGATCTCGTCGCTCCAGCGGCGTACGTTGGCCTGCCCCATGCGCAGCTGGATCTGCTTGTCGAACATGGTCAGCATCGGCATCGGGTCGGCCATGCCCCCGTACACGCCCGAGAGCGAGATGGTGCCGCCGCGGCGGACCAGGTCGATCGCGGTGTACAGGGCGGCGAGCCGGTCGACGCTGAACCGCTCCGCGAGCGGGCCGCCGATGGACCGGGGCATCAGCGCCGCGGTCTGCTGGACCAGCTTGGCCACGGCCCCGCCGTGCGCCTCGGTGCCGACCGCGTCGATCACGGCGTCGGGACCGCGGCCCCCGGTCTCCTGGTGCATCGCGGCGACCAGTTCCTTCTCGCTGTCGAAGGCACGCAGGTCGAAGGTCTCCACGCCCCGTTCGCGGGCGCGCCGCAACCGCTCCGGCACCAGGTCCACGCCGAACACCCGGCCGGCCCCCCTGAGCAGGGCGATCCGGCAGGCCATGTCGCCGATCGGGCCGAGGCCGAGCACGGCGATGCTGCCGCCCTTGGGTATGTCGGCGTAGGCGACCGCCTGCCAGGCGGTGGGCAGCACGTCGGAGAGGTAGACGAAGCGGTCGTCGGCCGGGCCCTCGGGCACCTTGATCGGGCCGAACTGGGCCTGTGGTACGCGCAGGTACTCGGCCTGGCCGCCGGGCACCGCGCCGTACAGCCGGGTGTAGCCGAACAGCGGGGCGCCCATGCCCTCGCCGGTGACCTGGGTGGTCTCGCACTGGGTCGGCAGGCCGCTGCCGCACATGTAGCAGTGCCCGCACGCGATCTGGAACGGCACCACGACCCGGTCGCCCGGCTTCAGGCCGGTCACCTCGGACCCGACCTCCTCGACGATGCCCATCGGCTCGTGGCCGAGGATGTCGCCCGGCGTCATGAACGGTGTGAGCACTTCGTAGAGGTGCAGGTCGGAGCCGCACAGCCCCGAGGAGGTGACACGGATGACCGCGTCGGTCGGTTCCTCGATCCGCGGGTCGGGCACCTCCTCCACCCGTACGTCCCGCTTGCCCTGCCATGTCACTGCCTTCATCGCCCGCGCTCCCTCCGTGGCCGTGCGCGTCGGTCCTGCGTGGCGGCCGGGTACCCGGGGCCCGCGCCGCTGAACCGGCCCCGGGTTTCGGCCGAACAGCGGATTGTCTGCCTCGCTCCGTGTGCCCTGTCAGATTCGATCAGGTATGGCACTAAATGCTGCAAGAGGCGCACAATCAATGACACGGGATGGGCGGACGGATGGTCGGGATGCAACGAGGGACGCACGAGCGCGGCTCGCAAGGAACACGCGGTGCACGCGGTGCGCGCGGTGCCGCGCTGGTGACCGTGGCAGCGGCCGTCGCCCTGGCCGCGGGCTGCACCGGGGGGTCGGGCAGCAAGGACGACGGACGGGCGCCGGAGCCGGAGCGGTCGCACGCCTCGGCACCGGCCGCCGGCCCGGTGCTCGCCGTGAAGGTCGACAACGCGCCCGAGGCCCGGCCGCAGACGGGCCTGGAGGCCGCGGACGTCGTCTACGCGGAGCCGGTGGAGGGCGGGCTGAGCCGCCTGATGGCGCTCTACGCGACCGAGCTGCCCGAGGAGGTGGGGCCGGTGCGCAGCGCCCGGGAGTCCGACCTGGAACTGCTGCGCCAGTTCGACCGGCCGACGCTGGCGTTCTCCGGCGCCCAGAGCAAGCTGCTGCCGCTCATCGAGAAGGCTCCGCTGCGCGCGGCCACGCCGGGCGAGGCCCCGGACGCCTACGTCCGCGACGACGACCGTCAGGCCCCGCACAACCTCTACCTGCGGCCCGGCGAGCTGCCGGCCGAGCCCGCGGGTGCCGGGGCGCTCACCACGGGCTTCACCTTCGGCGAGGCTCCCGAGGGCGGCCGGGCGGAGTCCTCCCGCACGGTGCGTTACCCCTCGACGAGCTTCACCTTCACCTGGTCCGGAAGCGAGGACCGGTGGCTGGTCTCCCTGGACGGCTCACCGGCCCGCACGGCCGACGGCGAACGCCTTGCGCCGGCCACGGTCGTCGTGCAGCACGTGACGGTGCGCGAGTCCGCCTTCCGCGACTTCCGCGGCAGCAACTCCCCCTACGTCGAGTCGGTGGGCTCGGGCCGTGCGGAGGTGCTGCGCGACGGCAGGGCGTACGACGCCACGTGGAAGCGCGGCACGGCAGCGGACGGCACGAGCTTCACCAACGGCGACGGCGCCGCGCTGAACTTCGCCGAGGGCCAGGTGTGGGTGATCTTCGCGGGCGGCTCCTGAGCCGTCGGCCCCGAGTCAGCCCGGCACCCCGGACGACTCCGGGTTGCGCAGCCCCTCGGCGGCGTCCGCGACCCGGCGGACCAGGTCGAAGAACGTGGTCCGCTCGTCGGCCGAGAGCGGGGCGAGGAACACCTGGTTCATGCGGGCGACCCGCACGCTCAGCCTGCGGTGGACGCGCAGCCCCTCGTCGGTCAGCCGGAGCAGGAAGCGGCGGCCGTCCTGCTGGTCCCGGACCTTGTCGAGCAGCCCGCGGCGGCCCAGCCGGCTGATCACCTCGGCGATGGTGGACCGGTCCAGGCCCACCCGCTCCCCCACCGTGCGCTGGTCCAGGCCGGGCTCGGCGACGAGGGCGTTCAGGACGGCGAACTGCGGTGAGGTGGTCTCCTCGGAGACCATCGTGTTCCACAGCAGGTAGTGCGCCTGCTGCAGCCGCCGGGCCAGGTGTCCGGGATGGGTGGTCAGATCGACCGCTGCCATGCGCTCTCCCGTAGTCACTTCGTAGGTGCACTGACGATACATCGGCCCGCCGCGAACCGCCTGACACCACGGCAAGCGATCTAACTCGCACTTTGCAGGGCCTTGACGCCTCGGCCGGTCGATGGCAGCGTGTCGAGCATCTCGCTGAAATACTCAGTGCCCTGATTAATTGGCGCGGAGATGGGGCTTCTCGATGGACAAGGTGGTGGCCACGGCCGGTGCGGCGGTGGCCGACGTACCCGACGGCGCGTCGCTCGCGGTGGGCGGCTTCGGGCTGAGCGGTGTGCCGAACATACTGATCCAGGCGCTGCACGAGCGCGGCACCGGCGGCCTGTCGGTGGTCTCCAACAACTGCGGGGCGATGGAGTCCGGGCTGGCGGTGCTGCTGGCCGCCGGCCGGATCGCCCGCGTGACGGGGTCCTACATCGGCGCCAACAAGGAGTTCGCGCGCCAGTACCTCGGCGGGGAGCTGGAGGTGGAGATGATCCCGCAGGGCACGCTGGCCGAGCGGCTGCGGGCCGGCGGGGCCGGGATCCCCGCGTTCTACACCCCGGCCGGCGTCGGCACCCAGGTGGCCGACGGCGGTCTGCCCTGGCGCTACGACGGCAACGGCGGGGTCGCGCTGGCCTCCCCGCCCAAGGAGGTCCGCGAGTTCGACGGGACCGAGTACGTACTGGAGCGCGGCATCCGTACCGACTTCGCGCTGGTACGTGCGGCCAGGGGCGACCGGCACGGGAACCTGGTGTTCGCCAAGTCGTCCCGGAACTTCAACCCGCTGGCCGCGATGGCCGGGCGGGTGACGATCGCGGAGGTGGAGGAGCTGGTGGAGCCCGGCGGGATCGACCCGGACGAAGTGCATCTGCCCGGCATCTTCGTGCAGCGCGTGGTGGCGCTGACGGCGGAGCAGGCGGCGGAGAAGAAGATCGAGCGGCGGACGGTGAGTTCCTGATGGCCTGGACGCGTGAGGAGATGGCCGCGCGGGCGGCGCGGGAACTGAAGGACGGCCAGTACGTCAACCTCGGCATCGGCCTGCCGACGCTGATCCCCAACCACCTCCCCGAGGGCGTCGAGGTCACCCTGGAGTCGGAGAACGGCATCCTCGGCACCGGCCGGTACCCGACCGAGTCCGAGGTGGACCCCGATCTGATCAACGCGGGCAAGGAGACGGTGACGGTGCTGCCGGGTGCCGCGTTCTTCGACTCCGCGCTGTCCTTCGGCATGATCCGGGGCGGGCACATCGACGTCGCCGTGCTGGGGGCGATGCAGGTGTCGGCGGGCGGGGACCTGGCCAACTGGGCCGTCCCGGGCAAGATGATCACCGGGATCGGCGGGGCGATGGACCTGGTCCACGGGGCCCGCACAGTGATCGTGGTGATGACGCACACCGCCAAGGACGGCTCACCCAAGATCCTCCAGGAGTGCGTGCTGCCCCTCACCGGGAAGGCGTGCGTGGACCGGATCATCACCGACCTCGGCGTCCTCGACGTCACGGCCGACGGCCTGGTCCTGGTCGAGACCGCGCCGGGCGTGAGCGTCGACGAGATCACCGCCAGGACCGATGCCGAGCTCGTCGTCGCGGAGGAAGCGAAGTGAAGGACGTCTACGTCGTCGACGCGGTCCGCACCCCGTTCGGCAAGTACAACGGCGGCCTGGCGGGCGTACGCCCGGACGACCTGGCCGCGCACGCGATCCGCGAACTCCTCGCCCGCACCCCCGCCCTGGACCCGTCCCGGATCGAGGACGTCTACGTCGGCAACGCCAACGGCGCCGGTGAGGAGAACCGCAACGTCGCCCGGATGGCCGCCCTCCTGGCCGGCCTGCCCACCACCGTCCCCGGTGTCACCGTGAACCGGCTGTGCGCCTCCGGGCTCGAAGCCGTGATCCAGGCCGCCCGCGCCATCGCCGTCGGCGACGCCTCGATCGCCCTCGCGGGCGGGGTGGAGTCGATGACCCGGGCGCCGTACGTCCTGCCCAAGTCGGAGCGGCCCTTCCCGGCCGGGCACACCGAGCTGTACTCGACCACCCTGGGCTGGCGCATGGTCAACCCGCGGATGGACCCGCAGTGGACCATCCCGCTCGGCGAGTCGGCCGAACTGATCGCCGACAAGCACGGGATCACGCGCGAGCGGCAGGACGAGTACGCGCTCGCCTCCCACCACAAGGCCGCCCGCGCCCAGGCGGACGGCCTGTTCGACGCCGAACTCGCGCCCGTCCCGGTGCCGCAGCGCAAGGGCGACCCCGTGGACTTCGCCGCCGACGAGTGCGTACGCCCGACCGCTTCACTGGAGGCGATGGCGAAGCTCAAGCCGTCGTTCCGGAGGACCGACGGCACGGTCACGGCCGGCAACGCCTCGCCGCTCAACGACGGCGCCGCGGCGCTCCTGCTGGTCGACGAGGAGGGCCTGAAGGTCACCGGCCGCGAACCGCTCGCCCGGATCTCCGCGACCGGCGTCTCGGCGACCGACCCGCAGTACTTCGGTCTCGCCCCCGTCGAAGCCGTGCACCGCGCCCTCGCCAAGGCCGGGCGGACCTTCGCCGACCTGGACGTCCTCGAACTCAACGAGGCCTTCGCCGCCCAGGTACTCGGCTGTGTCGCCGAGTGGCCGGAGTTCGACCCCGCGATCCTCAACCCCCAGGGCGGAGCCATCGCGCTGGGCCACCCGCTGGGCGCCTCCGGTGCCCGCCTCGCCGGGACCGTCGCCCACCAGCTGGCCCGCAAGGGGCGCGGCACCGGCGTCGCCACCCTCTGCATAGGCGTCGGCCAGGGCCTGGCCCTCGTCCTCGACCGCTAGGGGCTGTCGTTTGGATCATGCCGCAGACGCGGGGTCTGGCACGCACATCTGCCGCGTTGTCGTCGGTTGCCAGGGCTCCGCCCTGTCGCCCTCCTCCGCCTTGCAGCTGCACGCACCAGACCCCGCTCACCGGCGCTGATCAGTAACGTCACTTACCTGCGACCTGATCCAAACAACAGCCCCTAGCCAAGCCCCTGTCACCCACGGGAACCCCCATGACTCTCACCCAGCACGACATCGACGCGGAGATCGCGGCGGAGCACGCCGCGTACGAGAAGCGGGTCGCCGACGGCGCGCCCGTCGAGCACCACCCGCGCCGCGACTACGCCCCGTACCGCTCCTCGGTGCTGCGCCACCCGAAGCAGCCGCCGATCGCCATCGACGTCCGCCAGGACCCGGAGCTGGTGGAGCTGTCCTCCCCCGCCTTCGGGGAGCGGGACCTCACCGGGATCGACAACGACCTGACCCGGCAGCACACCGGGGAGCCGGTCGGCGAGCGCATCACCGTCTCCGGCCGGCTGCTCGACCGGGACGGCAGGCCCGTGCGCGGCCAGCTCGTCGAGATCTGGCAGGCGAACTCGGCGGGGCGGTACGCGCACCAGCGCGAGCAGCACGACGCGCCGCTGGACCCGAACTTCACCGGCGTGGGCCGCACGCTCTCCGACGACGACGGCTGCTACCGCTTCACCACCGTGCAGCCGGGCCCCTACCCGTGGCGCAACCACGTCAACGCCTGGCGTCCGGCGCACATCCATTTCTCGGTGTTCGGGTCGGCGTTCACGCAGCGGCTGGTGACGCAGATGTACTTCCCGAGCGACCCGCTGTTCCCGTACGACCCGATCCTGCAGTCCGTGACGGACGACGCCGCCCGGCAGCGGCTCGTCGCGACGTACGACCACAGCCTGTCCGTGCCCGAGTTCTCGCTCGGCTACCACTGGGACATCGTGCTCGACGGCCCGAACGCCACCTGGATCGAAGAAGGACGCTGACCCCCATGACGAAGATCGACACCAGCGAGCCCGGGCAGGTCCTGCCCACGCCGTCGCACACGGTCGGCCCGTTCTACGGGTACGCGCTGCCCTTCCCCGGCGGCGAGGACGTCGCGCCGGCCGGACATCCCGACACGGTCACCGTGCACGGGTACGTGTACGACGGGGAGGGCGCCCCGCTGCCGGACGCGCTCGTGGAGCTGTGGGGTCCTGACACCGAGGGCAGGACGCCGACCGCCGACGGCTCCATGCGGCGCGATCCCGCCTCCGGCGGCTTCCTCGGCCGCAACGGCGTGGAGTTCACCGGCTTCGGCCGGATCCAGACCGACGCGAACGGCCACTGGTACGCGCGGACACTGCGGCCCGGGGCACGCGGGCGGAACGCGCCCTACGTCAGCGTGTGCGTCTTCGCGCGCGGACTGCTCGTGCACCTGTACACCCGGATCTACCTGCCGGACGACGAGGCGCTGCTCGCCGCCGACCCGCTGCTGGCCCGGGTGCCGGCGGAGCGCCGCGACACGCTGGTCGCGGCGGACGAGGGCCGTGGGACGTACCGTTTCGACATCCGCCTTCAGGGCGAGGGCGAGACGGTCTTCCTGGAGTTCCAGTGACATCACCCGCGGATCCCGGCGACGCCGGCACGAGCCTGCTCGCCCCCGGGTGGGCGGGCTCGCCGGCCGCGTCGGCGACCGGCGACCGCGCGTATCTGCGGGCCCTGCTGGACGCGGAGTCGGCCCTGACCCGCGCCCAGGCCGCGCTGGGACTCGCGCCGGCAGGGGCGGCGGCCGCGGTGACGGAGGCCGCCGATGATCCGGCCCGGTTCGACGTGCGGTCGCTGGCCGAACGCGCCCGGAGCGGCGGAAACCCGGTCATCCCGCTGGTGGCCGACCTGACGGAGGCGGTCGGTGAGGAGTACGGGCCGTACGTGCACCGGGGGGCGACCAGCCAGGACATCATGGACACGGCGACGATGCTGGTCGCCGCCCACACCCTGGACCTGCTGCTCCCCGATCTCACGCGTACGGAACGGGCGCTGGCCCTGCTGGCCGCCGAGCACCGGGACACGGCGATGCCGGGCCGCACGCTCACCCAGCACGCCGTGCCGACGACCTTCGGGCTGAAGGCGGCCGGATGGCGCGCGCTGGTCCTTGACGCGCGGGACCGCGTCGCCGCCGTACGGGACACCCTGCCCGCTCAACTCGGGGGCGCGGCGGGCACCTTGGCCGCCTTCGGGGCGTACGGCGCGCCGGACCCCACCGCCCTGCCCGCGGCGTACGCCCGCGAACTGGGGCTGCGGGCACCCCTGTTGCCCTGGCACACGCTGCGCACCCCGGTCGCCGACCTGGCCGGCGCCCTCGCCTTCGTCGCCGGGGCGCTCGGGAAGATCGCCGCCGACGTGCTGACACTCTCCCGGACCGAGATCGGCGAGGTCGCCGAGGGCGGCGGCGGCGGTTCCTCGGCGATGCCGCACAAGGCCAACCCCGTACGGTCCACGCTGATCGCGGCGGCGGCCCGGCGCGCGCCGCAGCTCGCGGCGGTGCTGTACGGCTCGCTGACCGCCGAGGACGAGCGTCCGGCGGGCGCCTGGCACGCCGAGTGGGAGCCGCTGCGCGACCTGCTGCGGCTGGCCGGCGGCGCGGCCCGTGACGCCGCCGAGCTGACCGAGGGGCTCCGGGTGCGGCCGGACGTGATGAGGGCGCACCTCGGCGACACCCACGGGCTGATCGTGTCCGAGCGGCTCGCCGCCGAACTGACGCCGGTGCTCGGGCGGTCCCGCGCCAGGGCGCTGCTCACCGAACTGGCGGCGCGCACGTACGCCGAGGACCGGACCCTGCGTGAACTGCTCGCCGAGATGCCGGAGTTGCGGGGCCTGGACCTCGACGCGCTCACCGACCCCGCCCGTTACACCGGCTCCGCGGGAGCCCTGACCGACCGTGCTCTGGAGCGACGTTGACCATGCTCGACCACCTGACCGAAGGCCCTTCCTCCGCTCCCCCGTTGCTGCTCGGACCGTCGCTGGGCACCTCCTACGCCCTGTGGGACGCGGTGGCGCCCGAGCTGTCCACCGGGCACCGGGTGATCCGCTGGGACCTGCCCGGGCACGGCGGTTCGGCGGCGGCCCTCATCGGACCGGGCGCCACCGTCGGTGACCTCGCCGGGCTGGTGCTGGCCCTCGCCGACTCGCTCGGGGTGGAACGGTTCGCCTACGCCGGGGTGTCGCTGGGCGGGGCGGTGGGCCTGCACCTGGCCGTGCACCATCCGGAGCGGGTGTCGTCCCTGGCGGTCGTCTGCTCGTCGGCGCACTTCAACGGCGCGAAGCCGTGGGAGGAGCGGGCCGCGCAGGTGCGCGCGGAGGGGCTGGCGCGGCTCGCGGACGGCGCGGACGCGCGGTGGTTCACCCCCGGGTTCACCGTGCCGCGGCTGGTCCGGGACCACCGGGACGCCGACCCGGGTGCCTACGCCGCCTGCTGCGACGCGCTGGCCGCCTTCGACCTGCGGGACCGGCTCGGTGACATCACCGCGCCCACGCTGCTGATCGCCGGCCGTGAGGACCCGGCCACGCCGCCCGCGCATCTACGGGAGATCGCCGACGCGGTGCCGGGCGCGACGCTGACGGAGATCCCGGGCGCCTCGCACCTGGCGCCTGCCGAGCGTCCGGAGGCGGTGCTGACCGCCCTGCGGGCGCATCTCGACGGTGACGCCCGGCGGGGCATGGCGGTACGGCGCGAGGTGCTGGGCGACGCGCACGTGGACCGGGCGCAGTCCCGCCAGTCCCCGTTCACCGCCCGCTTCCAGGACTTCATCTCGCGCTACGCGTGGGGCGAGATCTGGACCGACGGGACACTGTCGCGCCGTGAGCGCAGCATGGTCACGCTCACCGCGCTGATCGCGCACGGCCACTACGAGGAGCTGGGCATGCATGTGCGGGCGGCGCGGCGCAACGGGCTGACGCCGGACGAGATCGGTGCGGTGCTGCTCCAGACGGCGGTGTACTGCGGGGTACCGGCGGCGAACTCGGCGTTCGCGACGGCCCAGCGGGTGCTGGCCGAGGAGGACGGCACCCCGGGGTGAGGCCCCCCGGGTGGGGCGGGCGTCAGCCCGCGTGTACCACCGCCAGTGCCTCGCGGGCCCGTGCCACCAGCCCGTCGGCGCCGCACGAGTCGGCCAGCGCCAGGCCCCGGTTCAGCTCGGCCGCCGAGCGGGCCGCGATGCCGTACTCCACGCGGGCGGCGGCGTGTTCGTACTGGCAGGGTGAGGCCTCCAGGTAGGTGACGGCCTGGGCGGCGAGCCGGACCGCGCGCTGGCCGGTCTCCAGCGCGGCGGCGCAGCGGAGGGCCTCTCCTATGGCGGTGTCCGTGCCGAAGCGCTCGGCCTGGCGGCGGGCGTCGGTGGCCAGCCGGGCGGCGCGGCCGGGGTCCTCGGTGGCGAGGGCGCGGGCCAGTTCGGTCGCCCAGGGCACCACCACCGGGTTGTGCCGGCCGCGGGCGGCGGCGGCCTTCTCGGCGGCCTCCAGCTCGTTGACGCCCTCCTCGGTGCGGCCGGTCGCCAGCAGCAGCCGGCCGCGCACGGAGCGGGGGTCGGGCAGCACGATCGTCGACGGGTAGGGCGGGGCGAAGCCGTACTGGTCGGCGAGGGTCCGGGCCTCGGCGACATGGCCGCGGGCCAGCAGGGTGTCGATCAGGTTGCAGATCGCCGACCAGTACAACGGCAGTCCGCGGCCGACGCGTTCGGCGATGCGCAGTGATTCGCGCAGCGACTTCTCGGCCTCCTTGAGGCGGCCCCGCCTGCGGTGCCCGAGGCCGACGTAGGCGTGCGCGAGGGAGAGGTGGCCGCCGCTCCAGCCGGCCGTCTCGTAGGCGCGCAGGGCCTCGGTGAACAGTGCCTCGGCGCGGTCGAGCCAGTCGGCGTAGGCGTAGGAGCTGGCCAGCATCATGGGCAGTTCCAGGCCCCACTCGGTGTCGGTCCAGCCGAGCCCGGGTGCGAGGCGGCCGTTGACCAGGGCCCGGTCGCACAGTTCGACGACCTCCTCGGCGCTCTCGCCGTGCGTCATGGCGTCGAAGCCGCGCAGGATGAGCAGGGCGCGCTCGGCGTTGTCGCGGCCGGTGCAGGTGGCGGCGAGTTCGGCGAGGCGCGCGGAGCGGCGGGGCGAGGACGTCTCACCCGCGTGGATGCCCTCCCACATGTACTGGACGGCCTGGAGCCGCAGCCGCGCGGACGGGTCCGGGTTGCGGGCGGCCTCCGCCTCGACGGTGCGGACGGCCTCCTCCAGCTGGTCGTTGTGGAGCAGGGCCTGGGAGAGCCGGAAGACGGCGTCGACGCGCTGCTCGCCGTCCAGGCCGGGCATGGCGAGCGCGGTCCGCAGGTGGCCGATGGTGGTGGCGGGCGCGGTGAGGAGGGTGGCGCAGCCCAGCTCGAAGAGGACACGCGCGTGGGCGTCGGGCAACGGCGGTTCCTGCAGCGCGCGTTCCAGGCAGCGGCGGGCCGCGTCCGGGGCTCCGACGGCAAGGTGTTCCCGGGCGGCTTCGCGCAGCTGCTCGACGACCTCCTGGTCGTCGTCGGGATACACCTGGAGCAGGTGGCGGGAGGCGGCCGCGGCGCCGAGGCCGGAGTCGGTGACCAGTTGGGCCGCTATGCCGTGCATCGCCGTGCGCAGCGCGTCGGGGATGGAGTTGTAGACGGCGGTGGCGATCAGCGGATGGACGAACTCCAGGCCGCCGCCGCCCGGTTGGCCGGGCACGGGGTCGGTCGCGGCGAGGATGCGGGCGTCGCACAGCAGCTCGGCGCAGCGGGCCGCGTCGGCGCGGTCGAGGGTGGCGAGGCGGGCCACCATGTCGACGGTGATGCCGCCGCCGAGGATCGCGGCGGCCCAGGCGAACCGGGTGGAGTCGACGCCGAGTTGTTCCAGGCGGGCGACGAGTCCGCCGCCCCGGGCGGAGCGGTTCAGGGCGCGCAGTTCGGCGGCCTCCGCCTCGACCGGCCGCACTTCGCTGTCCTGGACCTTGGCGAGGAGTTCGACGGTCTCGTAGGGGTTGCCGCCGGTGACGGCCCACACCTCGCGGCAGAACGCGGCGTCGGCGTGTGCTCCCAGCGTGGCGCGGGTCAGTCCGGCCGTCGCGTCGGGGGTGAGGGCGTTCAGCGGGGCGAGGGGCCGGCCCACGGCGGCGGCCTCGTCGAGGTGGCGGGCGCTGTCGCCGCTCACGTCGCCGGGGCGGCGGGCGAGGACGATCAGGACGGAGGTCTCGTCGAGCCGGCCGGCGAGCGCGGCGAGCCAGCGCAGGGTCTCCTGGTCGGCCCAGTGGGCGTCGTCGATCAGCAGCACCAGCGGCCACTCCCGGCGGGCGAGGCGGCGCACGGCGGCGACCAGGCCGTCGCACACGCCCTGCGGGTCGGCCTGCCGCTCACCGGGGTCCGCTATGCCGAGGGCGGGGCCGGCGATGTCGTACCAGTCGCCGAGGTACTCGCGGGCCTCCTCGGGAAGCATCGACACCAGCGCGGGCTGGAGGAGTTGGCGTACGACGTTGAAGGGGACGGGCCGCAGGGTCTCGCCGCCGCGTGCCGACCAGACGGTGCAGCCGAGCGCCTCGGCGATGCGGCGGGTCTCGGCGAGCAGCGCGCTCTTGCCCACCCCGGCCTCGCCGCGTGCCTCCAGCAGCAGGCCGGGGGACGAGCGGTCGGCGTAGAGGGTGTCGACCGCCCGCGTGATGGTGGCGACTTCCTCGTCGCGCTCCCAGAGGGAGGCCGAGGCGGCGACCGCCCGCCGTACCTCCGTCATCCCGCTACCTCCCCAAGTCGCCCGAACGGCGTACGAGCACTGAGCCTAGCCCTCCGGCCGGGCACGTGGTGCGTGGTCCGGCGAGCAGTTGCCGTGACGGGTGACATGCGGTAAAGCCCGGACGACGCGCCGGGCCCGTCAGCTGCGGTGGTGCCGGGCGGGCGGCGTCAACTCGTCGCTGCCGCGGGGCGGTGGCGGGTCGGCGGACGGGCCGGCCGCGGGAATCGCGGCCGGGGTCTCTCATCCGGCTTTCACCGACGCCTCATACGGTGGGCACATGACGCAGGTGACTCCTCCCGGGTGGTACCCGGACCCCGGACAGAAGCAGGACGGTCCCGCCACCGAACGCTGGTGGGACGGCAAGGCGTGGACGGACCAGGTCCGCCCCGCCGGGCAGGACGCCGCGTGGGCCCCTCCCGCGCAGCCGCCGGCGCCGGGTGCGGCGCCGGGGCAGTACCCCGTGCACCAGGGTTATCCGGGCATGCCCGTGCAGCCGCCCTCCGCGCGGCGACGCCGATTGCGTACCGGCATAGCCGTCGCGGCGGCGGTGGCGGTGCTGGCCGGCATCGGTGTCGGCGTGTACGCGCTGGCCGGTGACGGCTCGGACGGCGACAGCGCGGGATCCTCACAGCAGGAGCGGCGCGACCCCGGCGGCGAGGACGACCCCTTCGGCGACTCGCGCGGGGACGACGGCGGAGGTGACGGCGGGGGCGGCGAGTCGCCCGCGCCGGACTCGCCGGGCGAGTCGGAGCCGCCGACGATCGACAGCGGGTCGGTGCCGGACCGGCTGAGCGGGATCAGCCTGCCCATCCCGGACGGCTGGTCCGGGCAACAGGCGGAGGTCGGCGCGTCGGTCATGTCCGACGACAGCTACAAGTGCCCCGGCGACACCTCCAAGACCTGCACCAAGGGCGGCGCCTACTCGGCCCCGGCGATGGTGCTGCGCACCAAGGGCGACACCGCGGAGGAGGTCGCGAAGGCCGACATCGAGGCGAACGCCGAGGAGTCCTACGGCGGCAAGTCCTACGGCGGGATCACCTCGCACAAGGAACTGGCGTCCAAGGCGGTCACGGTCGCCGGGCAGAAGGGCTACCTGGTCCGCTGGCAGGCGGTCACCGCCAAGGGCGCCGACGGGTACGTCCAGTCGCTCGCCCTCCCCTCGCCCGCCGCACCCGAGCGCATCGTCGTGGTCCGCTTCGGCGTCGACGTCGGGGAGAAGCAGGCCGTGCTCGACGAGATCACCAAGGGCATCGAGGCGGGCGCCGCCGGGGGCGGCAACGGGCAGGACGTCTGACCGGACCCGACCGGACCCGGCGCCGGACGTCGGTCGGCCGGGCGGGGCGCCCCTCCGCTCAGAGGGCGCCCCGGCCCGGCCGGGGGTGCGCGCCGCCCCCGTCCCCACGGTGCGGCGCGGGCAGACCGCCGTCCAGTCATCCCGAGGACGGCGGCCTGGGTCTCAGGGGAGGCCGAGTGCCGGGAGCACGACGGCCTCCACGAACCGGACGAGGTACTCCGCGTCGGCGTACTCGCCCTCGACGACGGGCCGCATCCGCAGCACGCCGAACATCTGCGCCGGCACGTACTCCAGGGCCGGATGGTCCGCGTCGACCTCGCCGCGCTCGACCCCGCGCCGCAGGATCTCCCGCAGCGCGGCGATCTCCGGCTCCACCAGCGCCTCGCGCAGCGCGCGCTGGAGCTCCGGGTCCTGCATGACCGCGTGCCCGAGCGCCTGGAGGAGGGTGTCCTTGCCGGACCACTCCCCCGCGATGCGGGCCGCCTGGCGCAGGTCCTCGGCGAGCGACCCGCTGTCGATGCCGGCGAAGCGCACCCGCCGGTGCGAGCGCAGCGCGGCGGCCACGAACTGGGGCTTGGTCTTCCACTGCCGGTAGAGCGTGGACTTGCTGCACCTGGTGCTGGCGGCGATGCCCTCCATGGTGACGGCGTCGTACCCGCAGGCCCGGATCTGTTCGAGCACGGCGTCGAAGAACTCCTGCTCACGCTCGGGCGTGATCTTGGAGCGGCGCGAGGCGCCGACCGGTTCCGGTCGGTCCGCGGCCTGCGACGTCATGATCCCTGCTCCTCGTCCGGTGTGCCTCAAGTGTGTGTCGAGCGTCTATCGATACGCAAGTGTACCGGTACCCGAGCGTATCGGTACACTGTCGTATCGGAACGAGGTCGTATCGATGAGAACCGTCGTACGGCCCCGTACCCGTGAGCCACACGCACCACCGTCAGCGAAGGGGCCGGGGGATGAACGCCCGCAGCGAGCCCGCGGAAGCGGAGCCTCCACAGGCGGGGCCGGGCACGTCCGCGCGCCCGCCGCTCGTCCGTGAGCTGCTGCTCGTGACCGGGGGGCTCTACCTGCGACGGCCGGCGCACTACGTGTGGGCGCGCCGGGTGCCG
This sequence comes from Streptomyces sp. NPDC058534, assembly GCF_042717365.1. NCBI lineage: Bacteria > Bacillati > Actinomycetota > Actinomycetes > Kitasatosporales > Streptomycetaceae > Streptomyces > Streptomyces sp. NPDC058534. The sequence goes on along the minus strand of NZ_JBHXNW010000002.1, from coordinate 151,505 downwards.
GCCGCCGGGATGGTCGACACGGCCCGGGTGTACGGCCCCTCGGTGTACGGGCCGCCCGCCACGGACGAGCTGTCGAACCAGTTCGCGGCGATGCCGTCCCTGCACTTCGGCTGGGCGCTGATGGTGGCGGTCGGCCTGGTCGTCGCGACCCGGTCCCGGCTGCGGTGGCTGTGGCTGCTGCATCCGCTGCTGACCCTGCTGGTGATCGTGGGCACCGCGAACCACTACTGGCCGGATGTGGTCGCGGCCACGGCCCTGCTCGGCCTGGCGCTCGCGGTGCTTCGCCCGCCGCACCGGCCGCGGTGCTCCCTGCCGCTGCGCCGACCGCAGCCGCGGCGCCGGTCGGCGGCCGGGCACGAGCTGGTCGGGGCGGTCCGGTGAACGCCGCTCTCGTCGCCGTCCTGCTGTCCCTGGTCTCCGCGTGCGCCTACGCCGCCGCGGCCGTCGCCCAGGAACGGCTGGCCTCGCGCGGAGTCGGCGCGGGGGCGCTCCGGCTGCTGGCGTCCGGTGCCTGGTGGTGGTCGGTCGCGCTCAACGCGTCGGCCGCCCTGCTGCACGTGGTGGCCCTGCGGTACGGCCCCCTCACCGTGGTGCAGCCGCTCGGGGCGCTCACCCTGGTCGCGGCGGTGCCCCTCGGGGCGCGGCTGGCGGGCCGGCGGGTGAGCGCGGTCGAGTGGCGGGGCACCGGGCTGACGCTGCTGGGGCTGGGCGCGCTGCTGCTCACCGCGTCCGGGCCCGCGCCCGACGACTCCCTGAGCGGGTCCGAGGCGCTGGCGGTGTCCGGCGCGACGGCCGCGCTGATCGGCGTGCTGGCGTGGCCCGGCGCCCGGCCCGGGCTGCGGCACGCGACGGCGTCCGGCATCGCCTCCGGGGTGGCCTCGGCGCTCACCCAGACGGTCACGGTGGCCGTCGCGGAGCGCTCGGACCCGCTGCTCAGCGCGCAGGTGATCGGGGTGGCGGTGCTGGTGGCGGGCTTCGCGGCGGGCGGCCTGCTGCTGTCGCAGACGGCGTACCGGGGCGGTCTGGGCGCCCCGCTCGCCGTGGTGACGCTGGCCAATCCGGTGGCCGCCGCGGTCATCGGGCTCTCGCTGCTCGGGGAGCGGCTGCGGGGCGGCCCGGGCGGCGTACTGCTCGCACTGACCGGTGCGGCGCTGGCCGCCTGGGGCGTGGTCCAGCTGAGCCGGGCGACGCCGGTACAGCCCGACGACGCCCATGCCGTGCCCCCCGCGCCGGCCCCGGAGCCGGACGGGCTGAAGACGCTGGTGCCCCGGCAGCCGGGACCGGGGCACCTCACCCGGCTCTGAGACCGGCCCGGGTCAGTCGGTGACGAGCGCCGGGTCGCTCACCCCGGGGCGCCCGTTCTCCACGTGGCCGGCGAAGCGGCGTAGGAACGCCGGGTCGGACTCGGAGGTGACGGTCAGGTCGTACCAGCGGCGGCTCCCCGCCAGGTCGACGGTGTGGCGCACGGTGGTGCCGGGACGCACGGTGAGGGTCTTGCTCCGGCCGCCGTAGGCGTTCTCGACCCGGAGGCGGACCACTCCGGTGCCGCTGTTGGTGAGGGTCAGCCGGACGTCGTCGCCGGTGTGCCGGGCGGTGACCTCGGGTCCGGCGGCCTTGTTGGTGCCCTTGAAGGCGCGCAGGAAGCCGTTGGGGCCGTGCACGGTCAGGTCGTACGAGCCCTTCGAGTACGCCGAGTTCCAGGTGTCCGCGATGCTCTTGCCGGCCTCGGTGGTGTACGTCCAGGGGCCGTCGGTGCGGTTGCCGGCGGTGATGAGGAAGGCGGCACCGGACGCCGCGCCGGAGGCGAAGGTGAGCGTGAACTTCCCGGCCGCGGCGTCCACGGCGCCGTCCACGTGCGGGGCGTAGCGCAGCGGGCGGGTGGGGCGCCGGCCGCGCTCCTGCCGGGGCATGTCCGGGTCCGCGGGCGGCGTCGGACGGTAGTCGGGGTGGCGTTCGCGGTCCGGCGGCTCGTAGGCATCGGTGTCCGGCAGGGCGGCCGGACGGCTGTCCTTGCGGGAGAAGTCGAAGGCGCTGGTCAGGTCGCCGCAGATGGCGCGCCGCCACGGCGAGATCTGGGGCTCGCGCACGCCGAAGCGGCGTTCCATGAACCGGATGACCGAGGTGTGGTCGAAGGTCTCGGAGCAGACGTATCCGCCCTTGCTCCAGGGCGAGACGACCAGCATGGGCACGCGCGGGCCGAGCCCGTAGAAGCCCTCGCGGTGACTGGCGCTGCCCTTGAAGACGTCGAGGGAGACGCCGACGGTGGACAGGCCCTGCGCGGCGGACTTCGGCGGCAGCGGCGGCACGAGGTGGTCGAAGAAGCCGTCGTTCTCGTCGTAGGTGATGAACAGGGCGGTCTTCGCCCACACCGCCGGGTTGGCGGTGAGCGCGTCCAGGACCTGGGAGATGTACCAGGCACCGTAGTTCGACGGCCAGTTGGAGTGCTCGGAGAAGGCCTCGGGAGCGGCGATCCAGGAGATCTTCGGCAGCCGGTCCGCCGTGACATCGGCGCGGAGCCGGTCGAAGTACCCCTCGCCGCTCTTCGCGTCGGTGCCGGTGCGCGCCTTGTCGTACAGGGGGTCGCCGGGCTTGGCGTTGCGGTACTTGTTGAAGTACAGCAGCGAGTTGTCGCCGTAGTTGCCGCGGTAGGCGTCGTCGATCCAGCCCCAGTGGCCGGCCGCGTCCAGGCCGTCGCCGATGTCCTGGTAGATCTTCCAGGAGACCCCGGCCGCCTCAAGCCGCTCGGGGTACGTGGTCCAGTCGTAGCCCAGTTCGTCGTTGCCGAGGACCGGGCCGCCGCCCTTGCCGTCGTTGCCCGTGTGGCCCGACCACAGGTAGTAGCGGTTGGGGTCGGTGGAGCCGATGAAGGAGCAGTGGTAGGCGTCGCAGACGGTGAAGGTGTCGGCGAGCGCGTAGTGGAAGGGGATGTCCTCGCGGGTCAGGTACGCCATGGTCGTGGTGCCCTTGGCGGGCAGCCACCGGTCGTACTTCGCGTCGTGGTAGGCGTCCTGGCCGTCGGACCAGCCGTGCGGGAGCCCTTCGAGGAACTGCATGCCCAGGTCGTCGGCCTCCGGGCGGAACGGCAGCACCTCCTTGCCGTCGCTGCCCGGCTGATGCCACACCGACCTGCCGCTGTCCAGCGTCACCGGGTGCGGGTCGCCGAAGCCGCGGACACCGCGCAGCTTGCCGAAGTAGTGGTCGAACGAACGGTTCTCCTGCATCAGGACGACGATGTGTTCGACGTCCTCGATCGTCCCCGAGCGGTGGTTGGCCGGGAGCGCGGCGGCCCGCTCGATGCTCGCGGACAGCGCACTGAACGCGGAGGTAGCGCCCGCGAGTTGGAGGAACCTGCGGCGGTTGACGTCTGGCATGGGGGTGGGAGACCTCTCGCCTTGGGGGGTTCAACCGGCCGGGACGGTGCCGGATGATGACGGATTGCGCGCGAAAGGAGTGTTCCAGGGGCAGTAAACGTCAGGGAAGGGTCCGGTGGCGCCGGTGTGAAAGTCGTCGGTACGCGAGGTGTGCCGGGCCGGTCACCCGGGGATGGTCGCGATCATGACAGGCATGCACACGGAAGCACCCCCGGCCCGAAGGCCCGTCCGCCAGCTCCTCGCCGCCTCGGTGGGCAACGCCGTGGAGTGGTACGACTGGTACGCGTACACCTTCCTGGCCACCTACATCGCCGACCAGGTCTTCCCCGAGAGCGCGGACAACTCACTGGTGCCGCTGCTGTCGACGTTCGCGGTGTTCGCCGTGGGCTTCTTCATGCGGCCCGTGGGCGGGCTGCTGATGGGCGCGATCGCGGACCGGCGCGGCCGGCGCGCCGCGCTGACGGTCACCATCCTGCTGATGGGCGGCAGCAGCCTGCTGGTCGGCCTGACCCCGACCTACGCGGCGGCCGGTGTGCTGGCCCCGGTGGTGCTGGTGGTCGCACGGCTGCTCCAGGGGCTGTCGGTGGGCGGCGAGTTCGCGGCCTCGACGACCTTCCTGGTGGAGTCGGCGGGGCCGGGACGGCGCGGCCTGTTCTCCAGTTTCCAGTACGTCTCGACGACGGCCGGGCAGCTCGTCGCCTCCGGTGTCGCGACGGTGCTGGTGAACACGCTGAGCGAGGAGCGGATGAACGGCTGGGGCTGGCGCGTCCCCTTCGTCCTCGGGGCGGTGCTCAGTCTGGTCGGCTTCTGGATCCGGCAGGGCGCGCAGGAGACCCGCAGCGAGGAGCAGCGGAAGGGCACGCGTCCGGGCCTGTTCGAGGCGCTGCGGCGGCACCCGCGCGAGTCGCTGCTGATCTGCGGCATCACGGCGGGCGGCACCATCGCCTACTACACCTGGACGTCGTACCTGCCGACCTACGCCGAACTCAACACGGGCCTCGCCAAGTCGGACGCGCTGCTCGCGGGCACCATCTCGCTGGCCTTCTTCGCGCTGCTCCAGCCGCTCGGCGGCATGCTCTCCGACCGCTTCGGGCGCCGCCCGCTGCTGCTCTTCTTCGGCGTGGGGTTCGCCCTGCTGAGTGTGCCGCTGCTGCACTCCCTGCGGGACTCCTTCGCCGTCCTGCTGCTCGTGCAGTGCGCGGGCATGATCCTGCTGACCGGCTTCACCTCCATCAGCGCCGCGGTCAACGCCGAGATCTTCCCGCCCCGGGTGCGGGCGGCCGGCATCGGTTTCCCGTACTCGCTCACGGTCGCCCTGTTCGGCGGCACGGCACCCTACGTGGGCACGCTCTTCAAGGACCTGGGCCATTCCGGGCTGTTCCCCTGGTACGTCGCCGTCCTGTGCCTGCTGTCCTCGCTGGTGTACCTGCGGCTGCCGGAGACGGCGCACAAAGAGCTGGAGCGCTGACGCCGGTGGACGGCAGCGCCCCGCCACGGCGGAACTCAGCGCCAACGTGTGCGCGGTCGCGGCACCTCCGGTTCCTCCGGCCGCGGGCCCTGCCGGCCACGACCCGCCGCCACGCCTCGCGGTACACGTCGGCCACGGGCCGGGCGGGGACGACGACGCCCAGGACGGGCGACTCGCCGTCAAGCAGGTCGGTACAGCGGCAGCTTCCACCGCTCCAGCGGGAGGTGCGGGTTCGCGAGCCGGGTCCACCCGCCGGGGAGGAACAGCGAGCGTCCGGCCTTGGAGCGGCTGCCCTCCAGTACGAGGTCGGTGGCCGCGAGTTCGGCGCGGGCGGCCCGCAGCCGGGCGGTGCCGCCGCGCCGGACGCCCCAGCCGGTCCACCGCGCGGTGGTGCGGTCGGTGGGGTCCGGCATGGCGAGCAGCATCAGGTAGAGGACGGCGGCGTCCTCGCCGACGCCGTGCCGTGCGGCCACCTCGACGACCAGGCCGGGGACGGACCGGGCCGGGTCCTGCGGCCACCAGAGGCCGTCCGGGTCGCGTTCGCCGGCCACCGGGTTCCCGGGGTCGGCGAGCAGCTCGGCGAACGGGCCGTCGTGGACCAGACGCAGGGCAGCCCGTCCCGGCCGTCGGGCTGGTCCCCGGGCGCCTCCGCGACGGCCGCCGCGAGCAGGGCCGCCGCGGTGCCTTCGTCGACCTGGCGCAGTGCCGCGGGGCCTCTCCGCTGCCGGGAACACGGCACAGCGCGTCCGGCGACCCGAATCGGGGCGCCCCGCTGTGACGTTGGCGAAAGACCAGGGGCACCCACCGACAGTCCCCCGCGCCCACCGTCGGGCCGAGCGGTCAAGGGAAGACGTCCGGGCGGGGCGGTGGATTTCGCGCCAAATTGGGCGACGACGGTTTCCGGCCGATTCCGACTCTAGCGAACGCCCGTTCGATTCGGTCGTTTTCGCGGACAGGGCGGCCCCGTGGGGGCGGTGTGCCACCGTGGCCAGGATGCCAGGGCCGGCGGCGTGCGCACGGCGGCGGACCGCCGGACTCTTTACGGAGTGCGGCCGGGTGCGGATTGGTGTGTTCTCCGCCTTGTTCGCCCAGGCGGACGCCGCCGTTCCGCCCCTGACAGGGCGCCGACAACGGCGAATTGACTCGGGTGTGGTTCGCACGTGCGTACGCCCCGTGTTCCACCCGCACAGATCAGGGCAGATGGCCTCGTGGCGCGGGGACGCGTGGCTATCGGCCGTTCGAACGAGACGGCCGCGACAAGGGGTGGGGGAGATGGTTCGTACGGTCGTGGTGCACGACGAGGAACTGCTGCGGTCGGCGCTGGCACAACTGCTGAGATCCGACGACGCGCTGGAGGTCTCGGCCCTGTGTCCCGACACCGAGACACCGGACGCCGAGGCGTTACCGGCCGACGTGTGTGTCGTGGACGGCGAGTGCCTCCAGGGACCGGACGAGGTGCGGGGGAAGCGCCTGCGGGGCCGGTACGGAGACCGGCTCGTCGTCCTGGCGACCGCCAAGCGGCCGGGGGTGCTGCGCCGGGCGTTCGAAGGGGGTGCTCTCGGGCTGGTGGACAAGAACGCCCCGGCCCATCGGCTGATCACGGCGGTGCACACGGTCGCCAAGGGGGACCGCTTCCTGGACGAGACCCTCACCGTGGCGCTGCTGCAGGGCGCGGAGATGCCGCTGACCACCCGCGAACTGGGCGTGCTGTCCCTGGCCTCCCAGGGGGCGCCGATCGCCGAGATCGCCGCGCGGCTGCACCTGTCGCGGGGAACGGTCCGCAACTACATGGCCACGGCGATCCGGAAGGTGGGCGCCCGCAACCGGGTCGACGCGATACGCATCGTCCAGAGCGCCGGCTGGACGTGACGCTGCCGCACGGTCCGGTGACCGCGGCCCGCACGGACGTCGGCGGTCACGGCCGCCGCAGCGGCTCTCCACGCCAGTGGCCCGTCAGGTCGCGGTAGAGCGGCGAACGGTCCAGCACCTCCTCGTGCGTGCCGCACACCGCCGCCACGCCGTCCAGCACCAGCACCCGGTCGGCCCGGACCGCCGACGACAGACGGTGCGCCACCACCACCAGCGTGCCCGGCCGCCGGGCCAGGGCCTCCTCCGCGCGGGCCTCCGCGGCCGGGTCGAGATGGCAGGTGGCCTCGTCGAGCAGCAGCAGGGGGGAGGGTGACAGGTACGCGCGGGCCAGCGCGACGAGTTGCCGCTCCGCGTGGGTCAGTTCGGCGGGCCGCACCGGACCGTCGAGCCCGCCCAGGCGCTCGACCAGCGGCCGCAGCCCGAGTTCCCGGACGGCGGCGTCCAGCTCCGCCCGGCCCGCGTCCGGGCGGAAGTACGCGAGATTGTCGCCGACGGTGCCGGTGAAGACGTACGCCTCCTGCGGGACCAGCGCGCGCAGGGCGGCGAGTTCGGCGGCGGCGCGCCCGGTCACCGCCTGCCCGGCCACCCGGACCTGGCCGCCGCTCGGCGCGAGTGTCCCCGCGACGAGGCGGGTGAGGGTCGACTTGCCGATGCCGCTCGGTCCGACGACGGCGAGGTGTTCGCCCTGGGCGACGCGCAGGTCGAGCGAGTCGAGCACCGGCTCCGCGCGGACGCCGTAGGACAGGGTGACGGACCGCAGTTCCACCGCCGGGGCCGGCCGACGGGGTGCCGGGCGTCCGCCGAGGGCCGGTGGGCGGGGGTCGGTGCCGGCGGCGGACGGAGGCGTGGCCTCCGCCTCCGCCCCCGGCGTGGGGCCGAGGATCCGGTCGAGGACGACCAGCAGGCGCGCTCCCGCCGCGCCCAGGGCGGTCATCAGCGTGTGCAGGGCGGGCAGCAGGGACTGGACGAGGTAGGTGAACGCGCCCAGCAGCGCCCCGGCCGTCACGCCCCGCCCACGCAGCCAGGGCACCGCCACCAGCAGCGCCAGTACGGGCAGGTTGCCCGCGACGCCGAGCGCCGTCGTGCGCACCGCCGCCCAGCGAGCCAGGGTCCGGGCCGTCGCGGCGGCGTCGGCGACCAGTTCCGCGCCGCGCTGTTCCGTCTCGGGCCCGGTCCCGCAGGCGGTGAGGTCCCGCAGGGCGGCACGTGACCGGGTCGCGTGGTCGCCGAGCGCCTCGTCGGCGGCCAGGGCGCGGCGTTGGGCCGCCGCCATGGGCCGCAGCGTGGCCAGGAACAGCGCGAGACCGACCGCCAGTGGCGGCAGGACCACCAGGAGCAGCGCCGGATGCAGGGACAGCAGGCCGATCAGGGCTCCCGCGGCGGTGAAGACGAACGAGCGCAGGGTGAGGACGAGACCGGCGAAGCTGTCCCGGGCGATCTCGACCTGGTTGGTCAGCCGGGACACGGCCGCCCGGTCCGTTCCGCCGGGCCCGCCGAGGGCCGCCAGGGCCATGGACCGGTCGACCGCACGCCGCACCAGACCGTCCCGCAGCGGCTCCGTCAACCCGGCGAGCTGCGCGAACACTCCTCGCACGACCGGAGCGCCGGACAGTACGGCGACCAGGGCGACCGCGAGCCACAGCAGCCCCCGGCGCGTTTCACCGGCGAGAAAGCCCTCGTCGACGGCGTGGGCGACCGCGAAACCCACCAGGAACGCCTGCGCCGACTCCACCAGCGACCAGAGCCCGAGCCGCGCCAGCACGCCCTTGCGCCGGGCGAGGAAGCGGCGCGCCGGCGGCAGGACACGGCGCAGGGCGCCCGACCCGTCGTCGGCCGGTGCGTGCGTGCGGCGGTCCCCCGCGGATGCGGATCCGGACGTCACGGCCGTGCCTCCTCGGGCTCGGGCTCGGGCTCGGACGCGGGCTCGCGCTCGGGTCGGCGTACGGGCCCCACGCGCGGCTCCGCGGCCGTGGTGCCGGCGGCGCCGAAGACCGCCCGGTAGTCCTCCGTCCGCCACAGGTCGTGGTGCGTCCCGACGGCCCGCACGCCCCCCTCCTCCAGCCAGAGCACCAGATCCGCCCGGGCCGCCACCGACGGGCGGTGCGCGATCACGAGCCTGGTCCCGGGCCGCACCGAGCGGCGCAGTGCGAGGTTCACCTCGTGCTCCGTGGCGGTGTCCAGACTCGACGTCGCGTCGTCCATCACCAGGAGCCGCCCGGCCTGTGCGAACGCCCGTGCCAGGCCCAGACGTTGGTGCTCACCACCGGAGAGCGGCGCCCCCGCCAGCGGCGTGTCGTAACCGTGCGGCAACCGGCGTACGAAGCCGTCGGCACCCGCCGCCCGGGCCGCTTGCCGTACCTGTCCGGGGGACGGCTGCCGCGCCCCGGAGGCGACCGCTTCGGCGACCGTGCCGTCGCCCAGTGCCGGGCGTTCGAAGGCGAAGGCCACCTCGGTGCGCAACGCCTCGCGCGTCAGCCGGTCGAGGGGGACACCGTCCAGCAGCACCTGTCCCTCGTCGGGATCGATCAGCCGCCCCGCCACGGCCGCCAGAACGGTCTTGCCCGCCCCGCTGCGGCCGACCACCGCGACCGTGCTGCCGCCCGGCACCCGCACGTGGTCGGCGCGCAGCACCTCTCTGCCGTCGCGCACCACGCGCACACCGCGCAGTTCGAGTTCGCCCGTGCCGGTCGGGGGCAGGCGCCCCGTCCCGTGGGACAGCGCGGGCAGCCGTTCCAGCTCGAGGGTCCGCTTGCGTGCCTCGCGGCCCCGCACGATCGCGCCCAGGAGTGACGCGGCGCCGCCGACGCCGGCCGTGAGCTGTGCGTACCGGCCGGCGGCGAGCAGCTCCCCCACGCTCAGGTCCCCGGCGGCCAGGCGCAGTCCGCCGACCCCCGTGGCGACCAGGGTCAGCAGCGGCACCAGGACACCGCTCCTGCCCAGCGCCCGTCCGTGCAGGGCCCACATGTGCCGGCCCTGGGCGGCGAGTTCCGCCAACGGCGCCAGCACCCGGGCGCGTTCCCGGTCACCGGTCCCCGCGGCGCCGATCGTCGCCGTGCCCTCCAGGGCCTCCAGCAGTCCCGACGCGATCCTGGACTGGGTGCGCTGGTAGGCGGCCACCGAGGCGCCGGTGTCGCGGGCGAAGGTCCGCAGCACCAGTGCCAGGGCGGGCAGACCGGCGCACACGCACGCGGCCACCCACACGTCGACGAAGGCCAGCGCCACGAGGGCGCCCAGCGGGGTGACCAGCGAGGCCGCCAGGGCCGCCCGGGCCGCCGGGGCGCCGCCCGCGTCGGCGGCGTTGAGGGTCAGGCGGGTTCCGACGTCCCCCGGCGGATACGGCCGGACGCGGTCCGGTACGGCGCCCAGCAGACCGGTGAGGGCCCGGGAGCGGACGGACGCCGTCCATGCGGCGTTGCAGCCTCCGGTGAACAGCGCGGTCAGGCTGTCGAGGAGCAGTTCGCCCAGGAGCAGCCCGGCGCTCAGCGCGAGCCAGGGGCCGGCGTCGCCGTAGCCGTCGCGCAGCATCAAGTCGAGTGTGTGGCCGAGGACGACCGGCTGGGCCACCGCCGTCAGGGCCGCCGCGACCGAGCACAGCAGCACCAGTACCTCCGGCGTGCGCCCGGGATCCGCGGCGTCGCTCCCGTCCCGCGCCTCGGGCGCCCGCCGCGCCCGGGACCTGCTCGTTCGCACCAGCCACGACCTTCCGTCCGTCCCACCGTCCCGGGACACCGGTCGCGCACCCCGGGGGCCGTACCGCCTTGAGGTGCGCGGGCAGGCGTCGGCGCCCCGGGAGAGAACCCGGGGCGCCAGTGCCGGGCGACACGGCTCACCATGCCGCCGCGGCGGTCAACTCCGGCGTCAGTTACAGGTCGTGACGCTCAGGCTGCTGTCGCCGCAGAGCAGCAGGCTCGCGCGGCTGCCGCCGGTCTCGACGTCGCCCATGGCCTCTTCCTTGGGGGTCTCCATCGACTGCAGGTCAAACAGGTTCATGACATTTCCCTTCGTACGGCAACGGGTGTGCTTTTTCACGACCCCTGGTGGGGCCGAGTCGGAGGGCCGCTGCTCGTGCGCGGCGGCGGCAGGAACGGCAGGCCGATGGGCGCGTCGCCGAGGACGGAGGCGACGGCCAGCAGGCATCCGGCCGTTCCGGTGGAGAGGTCCATGGACAGCCGCATCATCTGCTCACCCGGGAAGGCGAGCCGGTCGCGGTAGGACATGGCGTGCCAGGACAGCGCGTCGAGCTGGCGCCGGAGGGCCTCGGGGCCGGTGCCGGGTGCCGTGGCCGTGGTGCGGCCGAGGTGGAGCACCATTCCGGCAACGCCCCGGTAGAGGCCCGGCTGGGCGTAGAACATGGCCTGGGCCGCGGCCACGATCTCGTTCCGCGCCCGCTCGAACTCCTCGTCCTCGCGGTGCGTCAGGTAGTCGTCGAGGACCATGCCGATGCCCACGCTGCCCGCGCCGAGGTAGGGCATGGTGCGCCAGCCCTCGTCGACCTGGAGCGCGCCGCCCGCGCCGCGGACGCATTGGGCGAGGTCCTGGCGCAGCGCGTCGCGGGCGAGGTCGAGCAGGGCGCCGTCCCGGGTGCGTTCGTAGAGCCGCAGGAAGAGCAGGGCGCGTCCCGAGGCGCCGTACAGCAGTCCGGCGCGGGTCCGGCCGGGCTTCTCCGCCGTGGCCCGCGCGCCGTCGGCCGCCAGGTCGGCGCAGCGCAGGGCAGCCGTGCGCAGCGCGCTCTCCCCGGTGGTGGCGGCGAGCGAGTCCAGGGCCAGGCCCAGGCCGGCGGTGCCGCTGTGCAGGTCGGGGGCCAGGTTGTCGAGGGGCTGGTCGAGGAGGAGTTCGGCGAGGTCGAGCGCGCGGTCGCGGTGGCCGAGGCGGTCGAGGGTCCAGGCGATTCCGGCGAGCCCGTCGTGGAAGCCGAGCGGCATGCCCGAGGGCGGTTGCTTGGTCCGCTCCAGCAGCCACTGCTCCCCGTCCTCGTCCCTGCCCGCCCCGGTCTCGGCCAGGGCGTACAGCACCCCCGCCGCTCCGTGGCCGAAGGCGAGTCCGCCGCCGGCGGTGGCGAACTGCGCGATGTCGCCGGGGTAGAGGCGGTCCGTGCGGGACGGCGTCGCGGAGGCGCGGACGGCCTCGGCCATCGAGTCCCGGCTGCGGGGCCAGTCGTCCGGGCGGACCGGCGCCACCGGCCCGGCCGCCCGGCGCGCCGCGGGGACGCCGTCGGCGCCGGCCGTGATCTCGTCGACCGCCGCGTCCAGGAAGGCCCGGTCCACCGGGAACTGTTCGGCCACGATGTCGGCGAGGTGGGCCGCCTTGCGCCGGTCGAGTGCCAGCAGGCTGGTGAGCGGGAGGAACAGCGCGAGCCGCAGGCAGGCCAGCGCGTACCGGTCCACGGCCACGCCCCGCCGGTCGGCGGGGGCCACGAACCCCGGGTTCGCCACGGTCTGCCGGCCCGGTTCGTCGACGTGGTGCGCGGCCTCGAAGTCCAGCAGGGCGACGCTGTCGTCCTCGCGGATCATGATGTTGAACAGATGCAGGTCGTTGAAGACCACGCCCCGGGCGTGCACGTCCTGGACGGCGCGTTCCACCCGCGCGTGGACGTCCAGGGCCCAGGCGGTGTACTCGGCCAGTCTTCGCTCGTCCGGGTCGGCCTCGATGAGCGGATGGCGGCGGGCGAAGAACGTGTTGAGCGGCTTGCCGTCGAGGTACTCCATGACGAGGAAGTGGTGTTCCCCGATCGTGAGGTGGTCGCGCACCTCGGGCGTGCAGCCGAGGCCCGACAGCAGTTCCAGCGCCCGGCGTTCGCGGTGCAGCCGGGTCACGGCGTCGGCCCCGTCGGCCGCGAGACCGGCGTGCGGACGGGCCTCCTTGAGGACGACCTGCTCGCCGGTGCGGCTGTCCCGGGCGAGGTAGACACCGCCGCCGTTGGAGAAGTGCAGCGCCGACTCGATGGTGTAGGGCAGCTCGGCCAGGGTCACCGCGGAGCGGGCGTCGAGGTGCGGGCGCAGGAAGGCGGGCGGGTTCACCCAGTCCGGCACCCGGAAGACCGGGCCGCGCAGGTCGGGCACCAGGACGCCGTCGGGCCCGGTCACCGCCGGCCGCAGCTCGCCGTCCGCGTCGTAGCAGTTGCGGCGGGTGAAGCCGCCGTACCGGACGTGCACGGGGCCGTCGCCGATCCGCAGGTCGCTCAGGATGTGCGGTCCGGGTTCGCCGGCCAGCAGGTCGGACAGCTCCCCCACGAGCCGTTCGAACGCCGCCTCGTCCGCCGGGTACACGGTGATGAACTTGCCGCTGCCGGCGCGGTCCGCGTACTTCGCGTTGCGCTGGTGCAGCAGGTAGCGGCTGGGCACGAACTTGAAGGCCGTGCCCCCGTCGACGCAGTGCCGCAGGACGCGCTCCAGCACGGACTCCGCGTTGTCGAGGCAGGCGGAGACGTGGATCTTCCACCCCTGGTCGGGCAGGTCGGTCTCGACCGGACGGAGGGCGAGCCAGTCCCCGCTCTCGTTGCGCTGCCACCCCGTCGGCAGCGGCGAGGAGGCCGCGGCGTACCGGGCGTGCCGGGTGCCGGTCCGCAGAGCCATGCGGTGCGGAGCGTCGTAGAAGGACGGATCCGCGTCGCAGTACACGGCGTAGCCCTTGTTCACGCCTTCTCCCTCCGCCGGTCGCTGACGGGGATGACGCTGTCACGCGGCGTACCGCCCCGGACAGTTACCGCTGTCATCACTCCGATGTGCGGAACGCACAGGTAACTTCGCGGGACGGGAGGGCGAGGGTCGGGGTTTCCGCCGGGCGGAAGTCTGCTTGCCGGTGCCGGGCCGCGTCGCCAGGGTGAGAGCCACACGACGTCGAGGACGACGGGAGCCGCCCATGCCGCACATGACCGCCTTCGCCAGGAACCAGTGGTACGTCGCCGCCTACCGCCACGAGGTGGGGCGGGAGTTGCTGGGACGCACGATTCTCGGTGAGTCCCTGGTCCTCTACCGCACGGAGGACGGCGCCCCGGTCGCCCTGCACGACCGCTGCGTGCACCGCCGCTTTCCGCTCTCCGAGGCGCCGACACGGCTGGACGGGGACAGGATCGTGTGCGGGTACCACGGCTTCACCTACGACCCGAGCGGCACCTGCGTGTACGTGCCGGGCCAGAAACGCGTCCCGCGCACCGCCCGCGTCGCCTCCTACCCGGTGGCCGAGCGGGACTCCCTGGTGTGGGTGTGGATCGGCGACCCCGCCGCGGCCGATCCGGAGGCGATACCGCGCGCCCGGCACCTGGACTCCCCCGGCTGGGTCACGGTCCGCGGCATGGAGCCGATCGACGCCGACTACGGACTGCTGGTCGACAACCTCCTCGACCTGTCGCACGAGACGTACCTGCACGGCGGCTACATCGGTACACCCGAGGTGGCTGAGACGCCGATCAGCACGGAGGTCGACGAGGGCGCCGGGATCGTCCGGGTGAGCCGGCACATGGACGACGCCGAATGCCCGCCGTTCTACGCGAAGTCCACCGGCGTGCGCGGCCGCATCGACCGCTGGCAGGACATCGAGTACCACGCGCCGTGCCTGTACCTGCTGCACAGCAGGGTCGCCCCGACCGGTGTACCGCCCGCGCCCGACGGCGGCGACCCGGACGGCTTCCACACGGAGATCACCTACGCCATCACGCCGTCCGCCGACGGAAAGGTGTACGACTTCTGGGCGGTCTCCCGGGACTGGGCGACGGACGACGCCGAGGTCACCGAGTTCCTGCGGAAGAACAACCACACGGTCGTCATGCAGGACGTGGACGCGCTCAACCTGCTCCAGCGCACGCTCGGCACCGAGCGCACCGGCTACCAGGAGCTGAGCATCAACATCGACACCGGCGGCCTCGCCGCCCGCCGCATCCTGGCCCGGCTGGCCGCCGAGGGCGGGCGGCCGGCGGAGCGGGCGGCCCGGTGAGCGCGCGCACCGGCGACGTGTACCGCGTCGACTGGCTGCCGGGCACCGACGTCCTGCACGGCACCTGTCACTGCGGCGCCGAGCACACAGCGGAGGATCCGGTCGCGATGTGGGAGTGGATGCTCGGGCACCCGCGAGGACACCATCCCGGGGGAAGCGGCTCATGACCTTGTACGAGGCCGAACTCGTCGTCGCCCACCGGGATGTGGCGGCGGACGGCGTGCTCGCCCTGACCGTGCGCCACCCCCTGGGCGAGGAGCTGCCGCGCTGGGAGCCGGGCGCGCATGTCGACGTCGTCCTCGCCCCGGGCCTGGAACGGCAGTACTCGCTGTGCGGCGACCCGGCCGACCGGGCGGTGTGGCGGATCGCGGTGCTGCGCGAGCGCGCCGGCCGGGGCGGATCGGCCTACGCGCACCAAGAGTTGAAGGTGGGCGACCGGGTCCGGGTACGCGGGCCCCGCAACCACTTCCGGCTGGAGCCCGCCCGCCGCTACCGCTTCGTCGCCGGAGGCATCGGCATCACCCCGATCCTGCCGATGCTGGCCGCCGCCGAGGAGGCGGGCGCCGAGTGGAGCCTGCTGTACGGCGGACGCACCCGGGACAGCATGGCGTTCACCGGTGAGCTGCGGCGGTACGGCGACCGGGTCACGCTCGTTCCCGAGGACGAGTCTGGCCGGCTGGACCTCGCCCCCGTGGTCGAGGACGTGCCCGGGGACACCCTCGTCTACTGCTGCGGGCCCGGTCCGCTGCTGGACGCGGTCGGGGCGCGCTGCCCGGCGGGGAGGCTGCGCGTGGAGCGGTTCTCCCCCGGGGAGGCGCAACCGGCCGGTCCGGACCCGGGGTTCGAGGTGGTGCTGGCCCGCAGCGGCCGCACGGTCGCCGTGCCACCGGACGTGTCGGTCCTGGACGCGGTGCGCGGAGCCGGCGTCGAGGTGCTGTTCTCCTGTACGGAGGGCACCTGTGGCACCTGTGAGACCGAGGTCGTGGCGGGCGAGCCCGAGCACCGGGACTCGGTGCTCACCGAGGAGGAGCGGGCGGCCGGGGAGACGATGCTCATCTGCGTGTCCCGGTGTCGTGGCCGGCGGCTCGTGCTGGACCTGTGATCCGCAGGTCGGCGTCGATCCGGGCGACGGCCGCCAGGAGGTGCGGCAGCAGGTCGCGGCGCACCGACTCCAGGGAGTTGCGGCCGGCGTGCACCGCGATGTTCACGCCGGCCAGCACCTCGCCGTCCCGGTCGCGCACCGGTGCGGCGACGGATCTGAGGCCGTCCTCCAGCTCCTGGTCGACCAGCGCGTAGCCCTGGCGGCGCACCCGGCGCAGTTCGGCGCGCAGGGCGTCCACGGAGGCGAGGGTGCGGGCGGTGTGCGGGCGCAGATCGGCGCGGGCCAGCCGGGTCTCGATCTCGGCGTCCGGCAGATCGGCGAGGATCACGCGGCCCACCGAGGTCAGGTGCGCCGGGAAGCGGGTGCCGACGGTGATCGACGCGGTCATGATGCGGCTGGTCGGCACCCGTGCGACGTACACGACGTCGTCGCCGTCCAGGACGCACAGCGAGGACGACTCCCTCACCTGCGCCACCAGTTGCTCCAGGTACGGCTCGGCGAGCTGCGCCAGGGTGAAGCCCGCCAGATAGGAGTAGCCCAGCTCCAGCACCCGCGGGGTGAGGCGGAAGCGCCGGCCGTCGGTGTGGACGTAGCCGAGGTCGGCCAGGGTGAGGAGGAAGCGCCGGGCGGCGGCGCGGGTCAGGTCGCAGCCGCGGGCGACCTCGCTCAGGGTCAGGGCGGGATGGTCGGCGTCGAAGGCCCGGATGACGGCCAGGCCGCGTTCGAAGGACTTCACGAAGTGCGGGGCGCGGGGCGCGTCTTCGGACATCTGGCCTCCGGCGAAGGCCGCACGGCGAGCCGCGCGGCGGGACGGGCTGCACGAACGACCGTACGCGCTGCGCACGCTATGAGTGCGCCTCGCGCACTGTCAACGAGCCGGGGTTGAATCCTCAACGGCCCATCGTGACAAGGCCATTGACCCGGGCTCCCCGGCGGCCCTACGTTCCCGCTGAGCACGTTCGTGCTGTCTGCGCACAGCCTGTCGGAGCACCCGGTCCGGTCCCACAGGAGGAGCCATGCGTCGTCTGTTCGTCGGCCTCACGGCCGTGTCCGTCCTGACCGCCGCGACGGCGTGCGGCTCGTCCGACGACTCCGGGGGCCCGGACGGGGCGGGCTCGTCCGGCGGCACCATCTCCGTCGAGGTGGGCCTCATCCCGATCGTCGATGTCGCGCCCCTGTACCTGGGGCAGAAGAAGGGCTTCTTCGAGGAGCGCGGGCTGAAGCTGTCGTTCTCCAGCGCGCAGGGCGGCGCGGCGATCGTGCCCGGCGTGGTCAGCGGGCAGCTCGACTTCGGATTCAGCAACATGACCTCCCTGATGATCGCCCAGTCGAACAAGGTGCCCGTGAAGGCGGTGGCGAACGGCATCGCCTCGACCGGCGTGGTGGGAGAGGACTTCGAGGCGCTGACCGTCAAGGGCGACAGCCCCGTCAAGTCGCCGAAGGACCTGGAGGGCAAGAAGGTCGCCATCAACACGCTGAAGAACATCAACGAGACCGCGGTACGGGCCTCGGTGCGCAAGGCGGGCGGCGACCCCGACAAGGTGGAGCTGGTCGAACTGGCCTTCGACCAGATGCCGGCCGCGCTCGATGCCGGGCGGATCGACGCGGCGATGGTGGTGGAACCGGCGCTGGCCACCGTCAAGAGCCAGGGCGGCCGGGAGATCGCCTCCCCCATGATCGACGTCGCGCCGAAGCTCACCGTCGCCATGTACTTCACCTCCACCAAGTACGCGCAGGAACACCCGAAGATGGTGCAGAAGTTCCAGGAGGCCACCGCCGAGTCCCTCGCCTACGCCGACGCCCACCCGGACGAGGTGCGCGAGATCGTCACCACGTACACCAAGATCCCGGCGGACGTGCTGGCGAAGGTGACCCTGCCGAAGTGGCCGGCCGAACCGAACCGCGCCGCCATCGAGGAACTGGCGAGGCTCGGCGAGGCGGACGGCCTGTTCGAGCAGACGCCGGACCTGGACAAGCTGCTGCCGTGAGGGGCGGCGACGCCGTACTCGGTGCGGCAGGGCTCGCGGCCTTCCTCGCCCTGGGCGAGGCGGTGCCGCGGCTCGGCCTGGTCAAGAAGGACTACTTCCCGCCCACCAGCCGCATCGCCGGCGCGCTCGGCACCGAGGTCGCGGACGGCGCCTTCTGGACGGCGCTCGGCGACACCCTCACCGGCTGGGCGCTGGGCCTCGCGATCGCGGCCGTCGCCGGGATCGTCACCGGCGTGGTCCTCTCCGTGGTGCCGTACCTGCGCGAGGCCACGGCGTCCACGATCGAGTTCCTGCGCCCGATCCCGTCGGTCGCGCTGATCCCGCTGGCGGTGCTGCTGTACGGCACCGGACTGCGGTCGGTGCTGCTCCTGGTCGTGTACGCCGCCTTCTGGCAGGTGCTGATCCAGGTCCTGTACGGCGTCCGGGACGTGGACCCGGTCGCCGAGGAGACGGCACGGTCCTACGGTCTGGGCACCTGGGCGCGGATCCGGCACGTGCTGTGGCCGACCGCGCTGCCGTACGTGATGACCGGGGTGCGGCTGGCGGCGGCCGTCGCGCTGATCCTCGCCATCACCGCCGAACTCGTCATCGGCGCGCCGGGGCTCGGCGCCCGGATCGCCGTCGCGCAGACCTCGCAGGCGGTGCCCGAGATGTACGCGCTGATCGTCGTGGCCGGTCTGCTCGGGCTGCTGATCAACGTGGGGGCCCGGTCGGTGGAGCGGCGGGCGCTGGCCTGGCACCAGTCGGTGCGCGGGGAGGTGGCGGTGTGAGGCGGGTGCTGTCCCGGCTGGTGTTCGCGCTCGCGCTGCCGCTGGTCCTTGTGGCCGTCTGGTGGGTGTCCTCGGCCGGCAGCGAGGACGTGTACTGGCCGCCGCTGCGCACCATCCTGGAGTCCTTCCCGGAGGTGTGGACGGGCGAGCGCTGGCGCGGTGACGTGCTGCCCAGCGTCCTCAGGCTCGCGGCGGGTTACGCGCTCGCGGCCGTCGTGGGCGTGGCGGCCGGCACCCTGATCGGCTCCCACCGGCGGGTGCGGGCGGTGTGCGAGCCGGTGCTGGAGTTCCTTCGCGCGGTGCCGCCGCCGGTGCTGGTGCCGGTGATCATGCTGTTCGCGGGCATCGGCGACACCATGAAGATCGTCGTCATCGCGGCCGGCTGTGTCTGGCCGGTGCTGCTCAACACGGTGGAGGGCGTCCGGGCGGTCGACGCGGTGATGGCGGAGACCGCCCGGTGCTACGGCATCACGGGCGTCGCGCGGTTGCGGCACGTGGTGCTGCGTGCGGCGAGTCCGCAGATCTTCGCGGGTCTGCGGCAGGCGCTGTCGATCGGCATCATCCTGATGGTGATCAGCGAGATGTTCGCCGCGAGCAACGGGCTCGGCTTCACCATCGTGCAGTTCCAGCGGTCCTTCGCGATCCCCGGCATGTGGACCGGCATCCTGCTGCTCGGTCTGCTCGGCTTCGTGCTCTCGGTCCTCTTCCAGCTGGTCGAACGGCGGGCGCTCGGCTGGTACCACGGCCTGCGCGCCGCCGCCCGGCGGTCCCGGTGACGTCTCCGAAAGGGCGGTCCATGCTCGACGTACGCGGCCTGAGGAAGGTGTACGAGGGATCGGGGCGGCGCGTCGAGGCGGTGCGCGACCTGACCTTCAGCGTGGCGGCGGGGGAACTGGTCTGTCTGGTCGGCCCGTCGGGCTGCGGCAAGACGACGCTGCTGAAGTGTGTGGGCGGGCTGCTCGAACCGACGGCCGGGGAGGTGTTCCTGGCGGGCCGGAGGGTGAACGGCCCGCCGCCCGGCATGGCGTTCGTCTTCCAGGAGTACGGGCACAGCCTCTTCCCGTGGATGCGGGTCGGCGAGAACGTCGAACTTCCCCTGAGACAGAAGGACCTGGGCAGGGCGCGGCGCCGGGAACTGGTCGCGGACGCGCTGGCCTCGGTCGGCCTCGCGGACGCCGCCGGGGCCTACCCCTGGCAGCTGTCCGGCGGCATGCAGCAGCGGGTGGCCATCGCGCGGGCGCTGGCGTACGAACCCGGGGTGCTGCTGATGGACGAGCCGTTCGCGGCGGTCGACGCCCAGACCCGCGCCGACCTGGAGGACCTGGTGCGGCGGCTGTGGCGGGAGCGCGGGATCACCGTGCTGTTTGTCACCCACGACATCGACGAGGCCGTCTACCTGGGCGAACGGGTGGTGGTGCTGTCCGCCTCCCCCACGGTCGTACGCGAGCAGGTCGAGGTCGGCCTGCCGGCCGAGCGGGACCAGGTGCACACCCGGGTGTCCCCGCGCTTCGCCGAGCTGCGCACCCATGTGTACGAGCAGATCCAGGCGGCGAAACGGGGGACGCCCGGTCCCGCGAAGACCGACGCGCCGCCGTCTCACTGACCGGGGGCCGCCCACAGCCCCCGTACGTGTCCCAGGTGCCGCGTCATCACCGCGCGCACGGCCTCCTCGTCGCGGGCGAGCAGCGCGTCGAGGATCTCCAGGTGCTCCTCCGCCGACGCCTGGAGGCGCCCCTGCTCCACCAGCGCCGTCAGCCCGTACAGCCGGGACCGCCGGCGCAGGTCCCGTACGACCTCCACCAGGTGGGCGTTGCCCGCGAGTTCCAGCAGGCCCAGGTGGAAGCGCAGGTCCGCGTCGACGTACGCGATGAGGTCGCCGGCCAGTGCGGAGGTGACGATCTCCTCGGCGACGGGGCGCAGGGCTTGGAGCGCGACGGTGTCGGCGGTGGTGGCGAGCCCGGTGGTGGTCGGGATCTCGATCAGCGAGCGGATGTGGGTGTACTCGTCGAGCTGCCGTTCGGAGACGGCGGTGACCCGGAACCCCTTGTTGGGCACGGTGTCGACCAGGCCCTCCCTGACCAGGTCGAGCATCGCCTCCCGGACGGGGGTGGCGGAGACGCCGAAGCGGGCGGCGAGGCCGGGCGCCGAGTAGACCTCGCCGGGGCGCAGTTCGCCCGCGATCAGGGCGGCGCGCAGCGCCTCGACGACCCGCTCGCGGTGGCTGGGCTTGCGGCTGCCGAGGACGGGCAGCGCGGGACCGGTGGCGTTCACAGCACGAACCCCGCCGGGAAGGGGTCCTCGGGGTCCAGCAGGTACTGGGCGGTGCCGGTGATCCAGGCGCGGCCGGTGAAGCTGGGCAGGACGGCCGGGTGCCCGGCGACCTCGGTCGTGCCCAGCAGCCGGCCGGTGAACCGGGTGCCGATGAAGGACTCGTTCACGAACTCGGTGTGCGGCGGGAGTTCGCCCCGGGCGTGCAGCTGGGCCATGCGGGCGCTGGTGCCGGTGCCGCAGGGTGAGCGGTCGAACCAGCCGGGGTGGATCACCATGGCGTGCCGGGAGTGGCGGGCGGTGGAGTCGGGTGCGGTCACCTGGACATGGTGGCAGCCGTGGATGGACGGGTCGTCGGGGTGTACGGGTTCGCCCTCGGCGTTGATCGCCGCCATCAGGGACAGACCGGCGGCGAGGATGTCGTCCTTGCGGGACCGGTCGAAGGGCAGCCCGAGCCGCTCCAACGGCAGGATCGCGTAGAAGTTCCCGCCGTAGGCGAGGTCGTACGTCACCGTCCGGCCGTCGGGCAGGGTCACCTCGCGGTCGAGGCCGACGGCGAAGGACGGCACGTTCCGCAGGGTCACCGCCCTGGCCGCGCCGCCCTCCACGGCGACCTCCGCTACGACGACCCCGGCGGGGGTGTCGAGGCGGATGGTGGTGACGGGTTCGACGACCTCGACCATGCCGGTCTCCACCAGGACGGTCGCCACGCCGATCGTGCCGTGGCCGCACATGGGGAGGTAGCCGGAGACCTCGATGTAGACGACGCCCCAGTCGCAGTCGCTCCGGGTGGGAGGCTGAAGGATCGCGCCGCTCATGGCGGCGTGGCCGCGCGGCTCGTTCATCAGCAACCGCTTGACGTCGTCCCGGTGTTCGCGGAAGTACAGCCGCCGTTCGTTCATGGTCGCGCCGGGGATGGTGCCGATGCCGCCGGTGATCACCCGGGTGGGCATGCCCTCGGTGTGCGAGTCGACGGCGTGCAGGACGAGCTTGCTGCGCATGGTGCTCCCCTTCCTGACGCTTCCGCTACGCCAGTCCGGCCGCGAGGGCCTTCTCGGTGGCGGCGCGGACGGCGGCCTCCTGCGCGGGCAGCAGCGGCACGCGGGGTGGCCGGCAGGGGCCGCCGCGCCGTCCGGCCAGGTCCATGGAGACCTTGATGGCCTGGACGAACTCGACCTTCGAGTCCCAGCGCAGCAGTGGATGCAGCTCCCGGTACAGCCGGTCGGCCGTGGCCAGGTCGCCGGCGACGGCCGCGCGGTACAGCTCGACGCAGGCGGCGGGCAGGGCGTTGGGGTATCCGGCGATCCAGCCCTTCGCCCCGGCGATCGCCAGCTCCAGCAGGACGTCGTCGGCGCCGGCCAAGAGGTCGAGGTCGGGGGCGAGTTCGGCGATGCGGTAGGCCCGGCGGACGTCGCCGGAGAACTCCTTCACGCCCTGGACGTGTCCCTCGCCGTGCAGTCGGGCCAGCAGCTCGGGCACGAGGTCGACCTTGGTGTCGATGGGGTTGTTGTAGGCGACGACCGGCAGCCCGGTCCGTGCGACCTCGGCATAGTGGGCGAGGACGGAACGCTCGTCGGCGCGGTAGGCGTTGGGCGGCAGCAGCATCACCGCCCCGCAGCCCGCCTCGCCCGCCTGCTCGGCCCAGCAGCGGGCCTCGGCGGACCCGTAGGCGGCGACGCCGGGCATGACGCGCTGCCCGCCGACGGCGGCGACGGCGGTCTCCACGACCCGGGTGCGCTCCTCGGGGGTGAGCACCTGGTACTCGCCGAGGGAGCCGTTGGGCACGACGCCGTCGCAGCCGTTGGCGACGAGCCAGGCGCAGTGCTCGGCGTAGGCGTCGTGGTCGACGGAGAGGTCGTCGTGCAGCGGGAGCGCGGTGGCGACGAGGACGCCGCGCCAGGGACGGTGGTCGGTCATGAGGGTCCTCTCTCGGGCTGTTCGGGGTCTTCTTCTCGCGGTTCGGGGTCTTCTTCTCGCGGTTCGGGTTCTTCTTCTCGCTGTTCGGGCTCCGGCCGGGCGAGGACGCCCAGTGGTACGGGGCGGGCGAAGGTGCGTCGGGAGGGGGCGGGTTCGCACCCGAGGAGGCCGGCGACGGCGGCGCCGCACATCCGGCCCTGGCACCAGCCCATCCCGGCCCGGGTCAGCAGCTTCACGGTGCGGACGTCGCCCGCGCCCAGCTCGCCGACGGCCTCGCGGACGGCACCGGCGGTGACCTCCTCGCAGCGGCAGACGAGGGTGTCGTCGGTGATCTGCCCGGTCCAGGCGGCGGTCGGGGTGAAGGCGGCGGCGAGGGCGGCCGCGGACCGCAGCAGCCGCGTCCGGGTCCTGGCGGCCGGTGCCCATCCGGCAGGGTCGGGCTCGGTGCCGCGCAGCCGGGCGGCGATCGAGCGTCCGGCGATGTGGCCCTCGGCGAGGGCGAGCTGGGCGCCGCCGACACCGGTGGCCTCCCCCGCCGCCCACACGCCGGGGACACTGGTGCGCTGCTCGGCGTCGACGGCCACCGTCGGTCCGTCGGTGCGGCAGCCGAGCCCGTCGGCGAGGTCGGTGTGCGGGAGCATGCCGTGGCCGACGGCCAGGGTGTCGCAGGGCAGGTACCGTCCGGTGCCGCGCCGCACGCGTCCGTCGGTGTCGAGGGCGGCGACGGTGACACCGGTGAGGCGGTCGTCGCCGTGGGCGCGGACGACGGTGTGCCGGGTGCGGGGGCGGACGCGGTGACGCAGGAGCCGGGCCGCGTATCCGGCGGCCTCGGGGAACTTGCCGGCCAGGGCACGGGCCTGCCGGGCGACGTGCCGCGGGTCGGCCGACTCCACGAGCGCCGCCACCCGCACCCCGGCCGCCGCGAGACCGGTGGACACGGGCAGCAGCAGCGGCCCGGTGCCGGCGACGACGGCGGTCCGGCCGGGCACCACGAGGCCGCCCTTGAGCATGGCCTGGGCGCCGCCGGCCGTGACGACACCGGGCAGTGTCCAGCCGGGGAAGGGCAGGACGTGTTCGTAGCCGCCGGTGGCGAGCAGCACCGCGTCGGCGTGCACGGCGGCCGGCTCCTCCTGCTCGGGGCCGAGCAGCGCGTGCACGGTGAAGGCACCGGAGCGCGCCTCCACGTACCAGACATGATGCTCCGTCAGGACGCGTACGCCGCTGGCGGCGAGCCCGTCCCGGAGTCGCTCCCAGGTGCGCCACTGGTGGTGCAGCGCCCATGGCCGACCGGCGTCCAGTTCGGCGGCGGGCTGCCGGAAGTACTGCCCGCCCGGCCGGTCCGCGCCGTCCAGGACGGTGACCCGTACCCCTCGCGCGTCCGCCGCCAGCGCCGCCGCGAGCCCGGCCGGACCGGCCCCGACGACCACGAGTTCAGTCCGCATGGCCCGTACCCTCCTGGGTGCGGATCACGTCTCCGGGCCGCACCGGCACCAGGCAGGCCCGCTGGTTCGGGCGGTCGTTGACGGTGACCAGGCAGTCGAAGCACACCCCGATCCCGCAGAACACCCCGCGCGGGCGGCCCGATCCCCGTGTGGTGCGCCAGGAGGTGATGCCGGCCGCCCACAGCGCGGCGGCGACCGTCCGGCCGGGCAGCGCCTCGGTCCGCCTGCCGTCGACGGTGACCGTGAAGGGGGGCGCGGGCCGCGCCCGGACCAGCCGCAGCGGATTCACCGGACCTCCTCGGGAAAACGGTCGGGACGGAACGGGGCGAGATCGAAGGCGGGCCGCACGCCGCTCAGCAGCCCGGCGATCAGGTGCCCGGTGCCGGTGGACAGGCCGATTCCGGCGCCCTCGTGCCCGCACGCGTGGTAGAGGCCGGGCACCCTGGGGTCCGGGCCGATCGCCGGCAGGTGGTCGGGCAGGTACGGCCGGAACCCGGCGTACGCGCGCAGGGCCCGTACCTGTGCGAGGAAGGGGAACAGCCGGGTCGCGCCGGAGGCCAGGGCCCGCAGCGCCGGGAGGGAGAGGGAGCGGTCGAAGCCGACCCGTTCCCGGCTGGCGCCGACAAGGACCGGCCCGGCGGCGGTCCCCTCGACCACCGGCGAGGTCTGCAGCGCCGCCGAGTCGCTGGCGACGTCGGCGACGTAGTCCGCGGCGTACACCTTGTGCCGTACGCGGGGCGGCAGCGGTTCGGTGACGAGGACGTAGCCGCGCCGGGGCAGGACCGGAAGCCGTACGCCCGCCAGCGCGGCCACTTCGCCGCCCCACGGCCCGGCCGCGTTGACGACCGCCGGGGCGTGCAGCTCGCCCCGGTCGGTGCGCACCCCGCGCACCGCGCCGCCCGGGGCGCGCAGGAAGCCGGTCACCGTAAGGCCGGTGTGCAGCCGGGCACCGGACGCGCGCAGCAGGTGGGCGGCGGCCAGGGCGGGCATGACCTGGGCGTCCTGCGGATAGTGCACGGCGCCGGCCAGGCCGGGGGCGAGATGGGGTTCGAGGTCGTGCAGCCGGTCGGCGGGCACGGACACCGCCTCCACCCCGGCCGCCCGCTGGCCCGCGGCGAACGTCTCCAGGCCGGTCAGCGCCTCGGGAGTGGCGACGACGACACCGCCCTTGGGCTCGTACTCGACCTCCCGGCCCAGGTCCCCGGCGAGCGCGGTCCACAGGCGGGCGGAGAGCAGGGCGAGGTCCAGCTCGGGGCCGGGCTCCTTGTCGGAGACGAGGAGGTTGCCCTCCCCCGCTCCGGTGGTGCCGCCGGCCACATGGCCACGGTCCACCACGATCACGTCGAGCCCTTCACGGGCGGCGTACAGGGCGCAGGCCGCGCCCACCATCCCGGCTCCGACCACTACGACATCGCAGGTCAGCGACTCCTTCACGGCAGTACTATGTCACACACCACAGCGTCTGGGAACAGTGCCGCGGGCAGCCGTGCCGCCGTTCACTCGGCGACGGGGACGACCCTCAGGTGGGAGACGGCGGCGCGGCGGGCACGCGGCGGGCGGTGCGGGGTGCGGCGCGGCTCGCGCAGGACGAGCGTCAGCCGGGTGTAGCCCAACTCCTCCAGCGCCGGGGGCGTCTCGACGACGACCCGGCACTCGGTGGTGCCGCGGCGCGGGTCGGGGTGGTGCAGCGGGCGTACGGCACCGTCGTGTTCGACGGCCCGGGCGCCGACGGCGCGGATCCAGTGGGGCAGCCCCTGGCGGTAGGCGGCCTCCATGATCGGGTCCTGGGCGATGTCGCGGCGCACCGCCTGGAGGCCCGGGTCGTGGCCGTACCGCTCCAGGGCGGCGGCGAAGTGCGCCAGCATGGGCAGGCACCAGCTCGACTCGTGCTCGCCGAGGACCTCGGCGGCGTCCGGATGGAACAGTACGAAGCGCAGGAAGTTGTCGTCCGGCATGGCCGTCGGGTGCGGTCCGGCGCCCCGGAAGAGTGTCCGGAAGGCGCCGTTCGCCAGCACCACGTCCCAGCGGTGGTCGACGACGAGAGAAGGGAAGGGCACGGCCTCCAGGAGGGCGGTGTAGTCCTGGAGATACGCCTGGGTCTCGGGGGTCGCGGGGCCGGGCGGCGGCGCCGGCCGCTGCCCTCCTGCCTGAAATGCCATCGGGAGGTCACCCCTCTTGCCTATGCGGCCTTCTCGCGGCGTCCCGATCCTGGCGCCCCGACGCGAGGCGTGTCAACTATCGTGGCATTTCGTGCCTGTTGACGACTGAAATAGGCCACAGTTGTGGCGAGACCTGGATGTGAGTTCGAGCGGCAGGCTACTCTCCGGGAGTTCACGGCAACCGCTTGTGAGAAGCCTGTGAGGCCTGTGAGAGACATAGGGGAGCTGTCGGTGACGGATGGCTTCGAGGATCCGGGCGCCATGTCGGCCACCGCGCCGGCCGCCGTCGTCGCCCGGGTCGCCGCGCTCGCGGAGCGGCTCGGTGTGCCGCACGCCGAGGTCTTCGACGTCAGCCGGCTGTCCGCGGCCTCCGGCGTCCCCGAGCCCGTGGTCGGCGCCCTGCTCGGCGGGCGGCCGGCGGGCGAGCCCGATGTGCAGACGCGGTTCCTGCAGCGCGTCGACCTGCTGCGCCGCACCCGGCTGAAGCCGAACGGCCGCAAGTACACCCAGCAGGAGATCGCCGACGGCGCCGGCATGTCGCGGCAGCAGGCGGGCGCGCTCATCAACGGCGACCGGCGGCCGACCATGGAGCACTGCGACGCCATCCAGCGCTTCTTCCGGGTGCACGCCGGGTTCCTCACGGCCGAGGACCCCGAGGCGCTCGTGGGCGCCCTTCAGCGCACCGAGCAGGAGTTGCTCCAGCAGCTCGCCGACCGGGAGCGGAGGGCGGCGGCCGTCGCCGGCGACCCGCTGGAGCGGCTGCTGCAGGACCACGGGGTGCGCGGCATCGCCTGGCGCGCCGCCCAACTGCCCACCGACCAGCACCGCGACAAGGTCGCCGAGTGGCTGGACATGCTCCTGGAGAGCGTCAAACGGCCCGAGTCGTGAGCCTGTCGTGAGCGTGGGGAGAACCGTGGGGATCGGCAAGGAGATGCGCCGTCTGTGCGGCGAGTTGGTCGAGGAGCTGGCCCTCCCCGCACCGGCGCGGCCCACCGAGCTGTACGCGGCCCTGTGCGAGGCGATGAGCCGGCGGCGGGGCCGTCCCGTGGTGTTCCGCATGGCCGCCTTTCCCCCCGGGACCGCCAGCGGACTGTGGCTCGACATGGCCGACCGGGACCTGGTCGTCGTCGAGGAACGCACGGCGCCGGGACACCAGTTGGTGATCCTGGGACACGAGCTGTGGCACATGAAGGCCGGGCACGGCGGACACCACGTCGAGGGGGCCACGGTGGCGGCCCGGCTGCTGGACGGGGACGGCGCGGACCGGGGCGAGGACGCGCTGCGCGCCACCGTGCGCGCGGTCGCCGCGCGCTCCCACTTCGACCTCGCCGAGGAGAAGGAGGCGGAGGCCTTCGGTCTGCTGCTGGCCAGCAAGTGCCGGACGTGGCTGGCGGGTTCGGCGCTGCGCGGTCCGGTGCAGCGGGACCATCTGGCGGGGCGGATCGGCGCGTCACTCGGCTACCTGGGCTGACGGCCCCCAGCGGCCGGTGCCGGGGGCGCGGGGCGCGGGATTGTCAGTGGTGGACGGCAAGCTGGAAGGGTGCCGCCGCCGTGCGGGGGCGCCTGACCGCTGACGTCGTTGTGGGGAGAGCCGGCCGATGACCACCGCCACCGTACTGACCGACCGCGAGCGCACCGCCGTTCAGGCCTATCTGCGCCTCCTGCACACGGTGCGGGCCGGCTTCGACACCGCGTCGGGACCGCCCGGCGCCGGCCGCCCGCCGATCGTCCCGCCCTCGGTACTCGCCGAGGCGGACCGGGCGCTGGAGGCGGCGGGACTGACGGGGAACGAGGAGGAGTTCCTCCGGCTGGTGCGCGGCTGGCGCCCGCGCTCATGACGACCCTGGGGCCCTTGGGCGCCCTCCCGGATCTCGGCAGTCTGGACACGCCGGGCGCGCGGGCCCCGGACGTGCGGGGCCTCGGGCGCGGGGCCTCGGACACGCGGACTCGGGCGCCTCTGAAGCCCCGGGCCCCACGGCGGGTGGAGCCTTGACGCCTCGGAGCCTGGGCGAGAGGAGCCTGGACGCCTCGGGGCCCAAGCGGGCTGAGCCTCGGGCCCCAGTGGCCCCGGCATCCGGGCCTCGGCCCGGGATCCCGGGCGGCCCGCGCCTCAGGCGTGTGGCACCGTGACCGCCGTGGCGACCAAGCCGTCGCGGGCGTTCCAGCGGCCGTCGAAGTGGGTCACGCGCCGTCCGCCCACGGTCGGGCCCGGCACGAGGAGGGCGGCACGCAGGGTGCCGCGGCGCGGATCGACCGGGTCCACCGTGAGCTCGATGTCCGCCTCCGAGAAGTCCAGCCACCGCCCGGTGAGGGGGAACCACGCCTTGTAGACCGACTCCTTGGCGCTGAACAGCAGCCGGTCCCAGTGGACGCCGGGCCGCCGCTCGGCAAGCAGCCGCAGCCGCTCCAGTTCGGCGGGCAGCGCCACGCTCTCCAGGACGCCCTCCGGGAGCGGTCCGTCGGGTTCGGCGTCGATGCCGAGGGAGGCCAGGTCGGTGAGACGGACGAGGGCGGCGGCGCAGTAGCCGTCGCAGTGGGTCATGCTCCCGGTCAGCCCGGCCGGCCAGCGCGGCGCGCCGCGTTCCCCGGTCAGCACGGGCTGCGGGGGCACGCCCAGCTTCTCCATGGCCCGGCGCGCACAGGACCGGACCACGGTGAACTCGCGGCGCCGCTTGGCGACCGCCCGCGCGACCAGCGGCTCCTCCTCCGCGTGGAGGGGGAGGTGCCCGGTGTCGTCGAGGCCGTGCGCCTCCACGACGACGACCGTGTCGGGCAGCAGTTCCTCGATCAGGGGGGCGGTCAAGGGGACACCTCCCCGGACGCCGGCGGCGGCAGGATGCGGCGCAGCTGCCCCGGCGGACCGGTCCGCCCCCGCCACTCGCGCGGATAGCCCACCGAGACCTCCTCGAAGCGGACACCCTCGTGCCACGTGGTCCGCGGGATGTGCAGGTGCCCGTAGACCATGGTGGCGACCCGGAACATGCGGTGCCAGTCGGCGGTCCGGCGGGTGCCGCACCACATGGCGAACTCGGGGTACCACAGGACGTCGGTGGGGTGACGGTCCAACGGGTAGTGGTTGACGAGGACCGTCGGCAGTTCCGCGGGAAGCGCGGCCAGTCTGCGCTCGGTGTCCGCGACCCGCGCCCGGCACCAGGCCTCGCGGCTCGGGTACGGGTCGGGGTGCAGCAGGAACTCGTCGTTGCAGACGACGCCGGTGCCGTGCGCGTACGCCAGCCCCTCGTCCTTGGTGGCGCACCCGCCGGGCAGGAACGAGTAGTCGTAGAGCAGGAACAGCGGTGCGACGACCGCCGGGCCGCCCGCGCCCTCCCACACCGGGTAGGGATCCTCGGGTGTGGTCACGCCCAGCTCACGGCACATCTCGACCAGGTGCTCGTAGCGGGCGACGCCGCGCAGGGTGACCTGGTCCTTGGGATGCGTCCACAGTTCGTGGTTGCCGGGGGCCCAGACGACCCGGCGGAAGCGGTCCGCGAGGGTGCCCAGGGCCCAGCGGATGTCGGCGACGGTCTCCGCGACGTCGCCGGCGACCAGGAGCCAGTCGTCGTCGGAGTCGGGCCGCATCTTCTCGACCAGCGCCCGGTTCTCCGCGTATCCGACGTGCAGGTCGCTGATGGCCCACAGCTGCCCCTGGCCACCGGACGTCGACGTCATCCCCCACCCCTTCGGCGTGCGCGTTTCCACGCCACGAGATCACATCCCCCACCCCGTAACAAGAGCGGCCCGCCCCCGCAACAAGAGCGGCCCGCCCCCGCCCGGCGCATCCGTGTGACGCTCGTTGCGCTCGGGGGCGCGGGTACCCCTATGATCGCCCCAACACCACAGCCCCGACTCTGCCTCCACGCAGAGCGGCCCGGTGTCCCTCCAACCCCCTGGCCGGGCACGGCCCGCTTCGCCCTGCCCGCGAACCCCGAAAGGCGGCTTGCATGGTTTCTCCCGTACGCGTCTGGCTCAACCGTACGTACGCGGAGAACGTCTTCTTCATGGATCAGCTGCGCAGAAATCCCGCCGACCGGGCCGTCGAGATCCATGCCACGCACGGCGACCCGGACTCCCCGGTGCTGGCCGCCGCGGACACCGCCGACCTGGAGCCGGAGGGTCTGTCCCCGGCCGGTTACGTCGAGTACGCCCTGGACCAGTGCGCGCGACGCGGCATCGACGTGTTCGTGCCCCGGCTGCACCAGTCCGCGATCGTGGCCCACCGCGCCGAGTTCGAGGCGGCCGGTACGGCGCTGCTCGCGCCGCCCCCGGAGGCGGTGGCGGTCTTCCAGGACAAGGTGATCGCGTACGAGGCGGTCCGCGCGATCGGCGTGCCGGTGCCGCCGTGGTGGCGGGTCCGCACGGCCGACGAACTCGTCCTCGCGGTGGAGGAGCTGGAGGGGCACGGCCACCGGGCGTGCTTCAAGCCGGCGTCCGGCGCGGGCGGCGTGGGCTTCCGGATGGTCACCCGGGACTCCTTCTCCCTCGCGCACCTGAACGGGTTTCCGAGCCCGTCCGTTCCACTGCCGCTGGTCGTCGAGGCGCTGCGGGCGGCCGAGGAGCCGGTCGACTGGCTGGTGATGCCGCGGCTCGAACAGCCGGAGGTGTCGGTGGACTGCCTCACCGGCCCCGACAACCGGGTGCGGCTGGCGGTCGGCCGGACCAAGAACGGCCGCCGCCGCGGGTTCACCCTCCACGAGCAGTGGCTGGCGCCGGCGCGGCGGATCGCGGAGGCCTTCGGGCTGCACCACCTGTCCAACGTGCAGTTCCGGATGTACGGGGACCGTCCGGTCCTGATGGACGTCAACACCCGCCCGGCCGGCGGGCTGCACCAGCTGGCGCTGTGCGGGGTCAACGTGCCGTGGGCGGCCGTCCGGCTGGCCCTGGGCGACGACCCGGGCGAGCTGGAGCCGCCGTTCCTCGGCCAGGACTACACGGTGGTGTCCGGCCCGCGTCCGCTGCGGCCGGTGTCGCTGCCCCAGCAGCGCACGGACCTCGCCGCCGGGCCGGTCCAGGCTCCCGCGCCGGTCGCGCAGGTCCCGCTCGCCGCGCGGTCCGCCCGTCCGCTGGGCGTCCCCGCACCGGACCCGGCCGCGGGGGCTCCCGCGTAGGCGGGCGGCCTCCCCGCCCGGCGTCCTACCTCAGGTACGCCAGCCCCGGGTGGACCGCGGTGTAGCCGTCGACGAGGCGGTGGGCGACGTTCACCGAGTCGACGAGGGGGTGCAGGGCGAAGGCGCGTACCGCCGCCGTACGGGAGCCGGCGTCGGCCGCCGCCAGGACCTCGCGCTCGACGGCCTTGACCGCGCAGACCAGGCCGGTGGCGTGCCCGGGCAGCGGGTCGACGGCCACCGGGTGGGCGCCGTCCGCGTCGACCAGGCAGGGGACCTCGATCACGGCGTCGGGGTCGAGGACGGCCAGGGTGCCGCGGTTGCGGACGTTGAGGATCAGCGTGGTGCGTTCGTTGCGGGCGACGGCCCGCATCAGCGCGAGGGCCACCTTCTCGTAGCCGCCGGACAGGTCGTCGGCCTCGCGTTCACCCGCGCCGGCCGTCTCCCGGTTCTCCGCCATGTAGGTGGCCTCGCGTTCGGCGCGGGTGCGGTCCCAGGTGGCCAGGGCCGGGGCGGCGGGGCGGCGCATCTCGTCGTAGAAGCGGGCCTGCTGGTCGCGCAGGAAGGCACCGCGGGTACGGTCGGCCTCCTGGTAGGCGCGGACGGTCTCGCGGTTGAAGTAGTAGTAGTGCAGGTACTCGTTGGGGATCGCGCCGAGCGACCGGAGCCAGTCGGGGCCGAAGAGCCGGCCCTCCTCGAAGGAGCCGAGCAGCGCCGGGTCGGCGAGCAGCCGCGGGAGTTCGTCGCGGCCGGCCACGCGCAGGCCGCGCACCCAGCCGAGGTGGTTGAGGCCGACGTAGTCGATCCAGGCCCGGTCCGGGTCGGCGCCCAGCACGCGGGCGACGCGGCGGCCGAGGCCGACCGGCGAGTCGCAGATGCCGATGACGCGGTCGCCGAGGTGCCAGGACATGGCCTCGGTGACCAGGCCGGCCGGGTTGGTGAAGTTGATGACCCAGGCGTCCGGTGCCAGCCGGGCCACGCGGCGGGCGATGTCGACGGCGACCGGGACGGTCCGCAGGCCGTAGGCGATACCGCCCGCACCGACCGTCTCCTGCCCGAGCACGCCCTCGGCGAGCGCCACCCGTTCGTCCTCGGCGCGCCCCTCCAGGCCGCCGACGCGGATCGCGGAGAACACGAAGTCGGCGCCGCGCAGCGCCTCGTCCAGGTCGGTCGTCGCGGTCACCTCGGGCGCGTCCGGCACCCCCGCGGCCTGCTCGGCCAGCACCCGGCTGACCGCCGACAGCCGGGCCGCGTCCAGGTCGTGCAGCACGACCCGGGTCACGCGTCCCTCGGCCCGGTCTCCGAGGAGCGCCCCGTACACGAGCGGCACCCGGAACCCACCGCCGCCCAGAATCGTCAGCCTCACACCCGCACCCTTCCCTCACCCGGCCGAACCTCCACCTGCCGCGCCGATCATGGCACGCCGGCCCCGGCGCCACACCGAACGCCGGGTACGGACGAGCACCGCCGATCCCCGCACAGCGCACGACCGCACCCGCGCACCCCGCACCGCCTCACCGACCGCCGGGCACCGACGACGGCCGGCCCGGTCCCGCACGGTGTACGACGGCGCACCCCGCACAGGCTCACCAAACGCCCGGCACCGACGAGCGGCGGCCAGGCCCCCGCACTGCGTACGACCGCACCCGCGCACCCCGCACCGCCTCACCGACCGCCGGGCACCGGCGCGCACCGGCGCGCACCGGCCGGTCCCGCACGACCTACGACCGCGCCCGCGCACCCCGCGCACCCCGCGCCCGCGCACCCCGCACCCCACACCCCGCACCCCGCACCCCACACCCCGCACCCCGCACCCCGCACCCCGCACCCCGCACCGGCTCACCGAACGCCCGGCACCAGCGAGAGACGGCCCGCCCCCACACCGCCTACAGCGGCGACCGCGCACCCCCTCCACCTTGTCCCCGTCCCGCCCCCGGCAGCCCACTGGACACCGGGTGCCGGCGAAGGCCGGCCGGTCCCGGCACGAGGTACGAGGAGCGATCATGCGCCCCGCACCCACCTCCACCTTCCGCTGTCCCGTTCCCCGGAGGGCCCCGTACGCTCGGCCCCACACCCCCCGCCCCTCCCCCTCCCCTCCGGAGGACGCCCGCCCAATGACCGCCCTCCCCCGCTCCCGGCCCCGCCCGGGCGAGCACACCCCCACCGCGCCCGAACGGCTGCTCTCCGTGCTCGCCGCGTTCGACCACGAGCACCCGGCGCTGTCCCTGACGGAGATCAGCCGCCGGGCCGATCTGAGTCTGACCACCGCGCACCGGCTGGTGCGTGCCCTGACCCGGTGGGGCGCGCTGGAGCGGGACGCGTCGGGCGTCTACCACGTGGGCCTGCGGCTGTGGGAGGTCGCGGCGCTCGCCCCGCGCGGTCTCGCGCTGCGGCAGGTCGCGCTGCCGTACCTGGAGGACCTGTACGAGGCGACGCACGAGAACGTGCAGCTGGCGGTGCGGGACGGCGGCGAGGTCGTGTACATCGAGTGGCTGGCGGGCCGTTCGTCGGTCGGCGTGCACATCCGCGTCGGCGCCCGCTGGCCGCTGCACGCCACGGGGGTCGGGCTCGCCCTGCTCGCGCACGGCGAACCGGAGTTCCAGGAGGCGTACCGCGCGGGACCGCTCGCCTCCTTCACGCCGTACACGATCACCGACCCGGGGCTGCTGCGCCGGGTGCTGGCGGAGGTGCGGCGCACCGGCGCGGCGGTGAGCGACCGTCAGGTCACCGACGACGCGCTGTCGGTGGCCGCTCCCCTGTACGGCCCGGACGGGACGGTGACCGCGGCCGTCTCGGTCGTCGTACCGCACGCCGGCGCCCGGGTGCCGACGCTGGTCCCGGCGGTGCGGGTGGCGGCGCGCGGGATCTCCCGGGCGCTGGGGTGGCGGCCCGAGGGCGCGGTGCGGCCGGGAGGCCGCGGTGAGAGCGGGACCGCTCAGACCTCGTGACACCGCCGGGCATACGCGGTCGGGCGCATTCGCGACGTTCATGACGTTCACGGGCTGCACTCTCCTGCCCGGCGGGGACTCTCTCGGCTTCACCGACGCCGCTCGGCGATGGGCACCCACGACGTGTATCCGACGTTCACCAGCGGCCGGCCGGCCGACTTCGTGAACGTGAACTGGTTCAGCTTCGGCCGCTGAGCAGCGAGCGGCCCGAACACAGCCCCCGCAGGAGGGCAAAGGGGCTCCACGCACGCGTGGGGCCCCTTCGTCGTGCGTCCGCCGACCGCCCGGCTCAGCGCAGTTCCGCCCGGAAGGCCGCCGGCGTCTGATCGGTGTGCTGCTGGAAGAACTTGGAGAAGTTCGCCGCGTCCGGGAAGCCGACCGCCGCGCCGACCCGGCCGATCGGCATCTCGGTGTGGGCGAGGAGCCGTCTGGCCTCCAGGACCACGCGCTTGTCGATGAATCCCTTGGGCGTCTCGCCGGTGGCGGCACGCACCGCGCGGACGAGGGTGCGGCGGGAGTAACCGAGCGCGTCGGCGTAGGCGCTGACGCTGTGATTGGTGGCGAAGCCCCGCTCGACCGCCTCGCGGAACAGGGTGAAGGTCGTGTCCCACGGCGTGTCCGCCCGCCCCTGACGCGCCGCTTGGGCGGAGCTGACCGCGAGATGGGCCAGTCGCAGCAGGAACGCGGAGAGCGTGTGGCGCAGCACCGCGGTGTGCAGGCTGAGCGGCAGGGTCGTCGCGTCCTCGTACTCGCGCCGCAGTTGGCCGAGCGCGGCGGTCAGGCCGGCGAGCCGCGCCTCGTCGGGGCGGAGCAGCGGCGGCAGGTCGTAGCGGTAGAGGCCGGTGGCCTCCACGGTGGCGCGCGGCAGGAAGCCGGGCTGCATGGTCAGCACGGTTCCGCGGTACTCGCTGTCCGGCGAGAAGCGGTGGACCTGTCCGGGCCGGATCCACAGCAGATCGCCGGCCGTGGCCTCGTACTCGGTGAAGTCGATCATGTGGCGGACCGGGCCGCCGGTGAAGAGCATGACGACGTGGAAGTCGATGCGGTGGACGCGGTGCAGCGGGGCGTGTGCGTGCCAGGTGCGGCCCGAGCCCATGGGGCCGACCTGCATACCGACGCCGAGGAGGCTGAGATCGACCGGGAAGGGGAACGTTCTGATCCCGTCGCCGCCGCTGCCGTCGCCGCCGTCTTGGCTGTTTTCGTCCGCCATGTCCTTCTCGTGCCGTCCCGCCCGTGCGCCCCGGGGCCGGGGCGTGTCCCAGTTTCACCACAGGCTGGCACAGGACGACCTTCACTCTCAAAAGTCAGACTTTTAAGTTTGAACGCGTCAGACCAGTTCGACCAGTTCTCTCGCTCCGATCGAGGATTTCTTGAAGATGAGCACGCAGACAGTGGACAGCGCGGACCGCTTCACATGGACCGAACTCGACCGGCGTGCCGTCGACACCGCCCGCGTCCTGGCGGCCGATGCGGTGGAGAAGGCCGGGAACGGCCACCCGGGCACGGCGATGGCCCTGGCCCCAGCGGCGTACACGATCTTTCAGAAGGTGATGCGGCACGACCCCGCCGACCCGGAGTGGACCGGCCGTGACCGCTTCGTCCTCTCCCCCGGCCACACGTCGCTGACCCTCTACACCCAGCTCTACCTCGCCGGGTACGAGGTGGAGCTGGACGACCTCAGGGCCTTCCGCACGCACGGCTCCAAGACGCCCGGCCACCCCGAGTACGGGCACACCGCGGGCGTGGAGACGACGACCGGACCGCTCGGCCAGGGCGTGGCCAACGCCGTCGGCATGGCGATGGCCGCCCGCTACGAGCGCGGCCTGTTCGATCCCGCGGCGCCCACGGGCGAGTCCCCGTTCGACCACACCGTCTGGGCGATCGTCTCCGACGGCGACCTCCAGGAAGGCGTCTCCGCCGAGGCCTCCTCCCTCGCGGGACACCAGCGGGCGAGGACGGCCCCACCCACCAGCCGGTCGAGCACCTGGCCGCGCTGCGCGCCATCCCCGGCCTGAACGTCGTCCGCCCCGCCGACGCCAACGAGACCGCCACCGCCTGGGCCGAGATCCTCCGGCGGCACTCCACCCACCCCGCCCCGCACGGCCTGTCCCTGACCCGCCAGGGCGTACCCACGTACGAGCCCAACCCGGACGCGGCGCGCGGCGGCTACGTCCTCGCCGAGGCGTCCACCGGCGCCCCGGACGTCGTCCTGATCGCCACCGGCTCCGAGGTCCAGCTCGCCGTGGCCGCGCGGGAGGCGCTGGAGGCGGAGGGCACGGCCACCCGGGTGGTGTCGATGCCGTCCGTCGAGTGGTTCGAGGAGCAGCCGCGCGAGTACCGCGAGGGCGTGCTGCCGCCGTCCGTGCGGGCCCGGGCGGCCGTGGAGGCCGGGATCGGCCTGACCTGGCACAAGTACGTGGGGGACGCCGGCCGCATCGTCTCCCTGGAGCACTTCGGCGCCTCCGCCGACGCCAGGACCCTGTTCGCCGGGTTCGGCTTCACCGCCGAGCACGTGGCCGCCGCCGCCAGGGCATCCCTGGCCGCCGCCCGCGGCTGAGCCGACCGGATCCCACTCCGATCCGCAGCCGACCCGACCGCAGAAAGAGAAGATGATCACTGTGACCGAAGCGACCGCGACCGCGGGAGCACTGAAGCGCCTGGCCGACCAGGGCGTCTCCGTCTGGCTGGACGACCTGTCGCGGCGGCGGATCGAGTCCGGCAACCTCGCCGAGCTGATCAGGACGAAGAACGTCGTCGGCGTGACCACCAACCCGTCGATCTTCCAGGCCGCCATCGGCTCCGGCGAGGGGTACGAGGAGCAGTTGGCCGACCTGGCGACCCGGGGCGTCACCGTGGACGAGGCGGTCCGCATGATGACCACCGCCGACGTCCGCGCCGCCGCCGACGTGCTGCGCGAGGTGTACGACGCGACCGGCGGCCGGGACGGCCGGGTCTCCATCGAGGTCGACCCGCGCCTCGCCCACGACACGCGGGCCACGATCGCCGAGGCCCGCCAGCTGGCCTGGCTGGTCGACCGCCCCAACGTGATGATCAAGATCCCGGCGACCAGGGCCGGTCTCCCGGCGATCACCGAGGTCATCGGCGCCGGCATCAGCGTCAACGTCACGCTGATCTTCTCCCTGGAGCGGTACGGCGAGGTCATGGACGCCTACCTCGCCGGTCTGGAGAAGGCGCGGGCGGCAGGTCTCGGCCTGGCGGGCATCCACTCCGTCGCCTCCTTCTTCGTCTCCCGCGTCGACAGCGAGATCGACAAGCGCCTGACGCTGCTGGGCACGGAGGAGGCCCTCGCCCTGCGCGGGAAGGCGGCGCCGGCCAACGCGCGACTGGCCTACGAGGCGTACGAGAACGTGTTCGGCTCTGCCGACGATTCGACACAGCCGGGCGCCCGCTTCACCGCCCTGGCCGGGGCCCGCGCCAACCCCCAGCGTCCCCTGTGGGCGTCGACCGGGGTGAAGGACCCGGCATTCCGGGACACCCTGTACGTGGAGGAGCTGGTCGCTCCCGGCACCGTGAACACGATGCCGGAGGCCACCCTGCACGCCGCCGCCGATCACGGCGACGTACGGGGCGACACGGTCACCGGCGGGTACGCCCAGGCCCGGGCGGACCTCGCGGCCGTGGAGCGGCTCGGTATCTCGTACGACGAGGTGGTGGAGCAGTTGGAGCAGGAGGGCGTGGCCAAGTTCGAGGACGCCTGGCAGGACCTGCTCGGTGCCGTGACGAAGTCCCTCGACAGCAAGGGAGTTGACGGGGAATGAGCGAGGACCTTCCCGCTACGACGGTCCACGAGACCAAGGCGACGAAGGAGGCCAAGGAGGCCCGCACGGCCCGGGAGGCCGCGGGACCGCTGCACGCCGAGGAGGTCGAGGAGTCACGGGCCGCCGAGGCGGCGAAGACGGCCGGTCCTGCCAAGGCGCCGCGGAGCGCGAAGAAGACCGGGCCGGCCCGCGCCGCCAAGGGGGCGAAGGCGGAAGCGGCGGACGGGAAGGCCGTCACGCCCGTGACACCGCTCGACTGGAGCAACCCCCTGCGCGATCCGCAGGACCGCCGTCTCCCCCGTATCGCGGGCCCCTCCGGGCTGGTCATCTTCGGCGTCACCGGCGACCTCTCCCGCCGCAAGCTCATGCCGGCCGTGTACGACCTGGCCAACCGCGGCCTGCTGCCGCCCGGCTTCTCGCTGGTCGGCTTCGCCCGCCGGGACTGGGAGGACCAGGACTTCGCCGAGGTCGTGCACGACGCCGTCAAGGAGCACGCCCGTACGCCGTTCCGCGAGGAGGTCTGGCAGCAGCTCTCCGAGGGCATGCGGTTCATCCCCGGCGACTTCGACGACGACGCCGCGTTCGAACAGCTGCGCAAGGCCGTGGCCGAGCTGGACGCCTCCCGCGGCACCAGCGGCAACTACGCCTTCTACCTCTCGGTGCCCCCGAAGTTCTTCCCGAAGGTCGTCCAGCAGCTCAAGAAGCACGGGCTGACCGACGCCCCGGAGGGCTCCTGGCGGCGCGCGGTGATCGAGAAGCCGTTCGGGCACGACCTGGACAGCGCCCGTGACCTGAACGCGCTGGTGCACGAGGTCTTCGACCCGGAGCAGGTCTTCCGCATCGACCACTACCTGGGCAAGGAGACCGTCCAGAACATCCTGGCGCTGCGCTTCGCCAACCAGATGTACGAGCCGATCTGGAACCGGTCCTACGTCGACCACGTGCAGATCACGATGGCGGAGGACATCGGCATCGGCGGCCGGGCCGGCTACTACGACGGCATCGGCGCGGCCCGTGACGTCATCCAGAACCATCTGCTCCAGCTGATGGCCCTGACCGCCATGGAGGAGCCCGCCTCCTTCGACGCGGCGTCGCTGCTCACCGAGAAGCTGAAGGTGCTGAAGGCGGTGCGGCTGCCTGACGACCTCGACGACCACACCGTGCGCGGGCAGTACGCGGGCGGCTGGCAGGGCGGCGCGCAGGTGCCGGGCTACCTGGAGGAGGAGGGCATCGACCCGGCCTCCACCACCGACACCTACGCGGCGATCAAGCTGGGCGTCGACAACCGCCGCTGGGCGGGCGTCCCCTTCTACCTGCGCACCGGCAAGCGGCTGGGCCGCCGGGTCACGGAGATCGCGGTCGTCTTCCAGCGGGCCCCGCACTCCCCCTTCGACTCCACCGCCACGGAGGAGCTGGGCGAGAACGCGATCGTCATCCGCGTCCAGCCGGACGAGGGCATGACGGTGCGCTTCGGCTCCAAGGTGCCGGGCACGTCGATGGAGATCCGGGACGTGTCCATGGACTTCGCGTACGGCGAGTCGTTCACGGAGTCCAGCCCGGAGGCGTACGAACGGCTGATCCTGGACGTCCTTCTGGGCGACGCCAACCTGTTCCCGCGCCACCAGGAAGTGGAAGAGTCCTGGCGGATCCTCGACCCGATCGAACAGTACTGGGGCGCGCACGGCAGGCCCGCCCAGTACGACTCGGGCGGCTGGGGACCGCGGGAAGCCGACGAGATGCTCGCACGAGACGGACGGAGCTGGCGCAGGCCATGAGGATCGACCTGACCGACACCACGGCAAGCAAGATCAACAAGGCGCTGGTGCAGGGCCGCCGGGCCATCGGCACCCCGGCCGTGGGCATGGTGCTCACGCTGGTGATCGTCACCGACGAGGAGAACGCCTACGACGCGATCAAGGCGGCCGAGGAGGCCTCGCACGAGCACCCCTCGCGCACCCTGGTCGTCATCAAGCGCCACCCCCGCAACCTGCGCGACCGCACCCGCTCGCACCTCGACGCGGAGGTCCGGGTCGGCTCCGAGGCCGGCACCGGCGAGACCGTCGTCCTGCGCATGTACGGGGAGGTGTCCGAGCACGCCGACTCGGTGGTGCTGCCGCTGCTGCTTCCGGACGCCCCGGTCGTCGTGTGGTGGCCGGTGGAGGCGCCCGACAACCCGGCGGGCGACCCGCTGGGCGCGCTGGCGCAGCGCAGGATCACCGACCTGTACGCGGTCGAGCGGCCGATGGAGGTACTC
Source organism: Streptomyces sp. NPDC058534 (assembly GCF_042717365.1). NCBI lineage: Bacteria > Bacillati > Actinomycetota > Actinomycetes > Kitasatosporales > Streptomycetaceae > Streptomyces > Streptomyces sp. NPDC058534. The sequence continues at coordinate 111,139 of NZ_JBHXNW010000002.1, read as the reverse complement.
GCCCGCCGGGTCCGCTCCTACACGCCCGGCGACACCGACCTCGCCTGGACCCGGCTGACGCTGTGGCGGTCCATGCTGGCCGCGGCGCTGGACCAGGCGCGGGTGCCGGTGACCTCGGCGGTGGTGGAGGCCGAGGCGGACAACCCGGCGGCCGAGCTGCTGGCCCGCTGGCTGGAGGCGCGCCTCGGCGTCACCGTCGACCGGGTGGTCACCGACGGCCCGGTCGTCACGGCCGTCCGGCTCGGCACCGCGAACGGCGAGATCGTCATCGACCGGCCGGAGGGCCCGCTCGCCACGATGACCCTGCCCGGTCAGCCCCCGCGCTCCCTCGCGCTGAAGGTGCGCCCCACCTCCGAACTCATCGCCGAGGAGCTCAGGCGCCTCGACGCGGACGAGATGTACGCCATCGCCCTGCGCGGCGAGGCCGGCAAGGAGACCCCTGTCCATGTCTGACTCCCCGAAGCTCAACCGGCGGCCCGAGTGGACCGCGCTGGCGGACCACCGCACGGACGCCCTGCCGCAACCGGACCTGCGCGAGCTGTTCGCCGCCGACCCGGGGCGCGCGGAACGCTACGTCGTGCGCGTCGGCGACCTGCGCATCGACTACTCGAAGCACCTCGTCAACGACGAGACGCTGGCCCTGCTCCAGGACCTGGCCACCGCCACCGGCGTGTTCGGGCTGCGGGACGCCATGTTCCGCGGCGAGCGGATCAACATCACCGAGGACCGGGCGGTCCTGCACACCGCGCTGCGCGCCCCCAGGGACGCGGTGATCGAGGTCGACGGCGAGAACGTCGTGCCCAAGGTGCACGCCGTCCTGGACCGGATGGCCGCCTTCGCGGACCGGGTCCGTTCCGGCGAGTGGACCGGGCACACCGGCAGGCGCATCCGCAACGTCGTCAACATCGGCATCGGCGGCTCCGACCTCGGTCCGGCGATGGCGTACGAGGCGCTGCGCGCCTTCACCGACCGCTCGCTGACCTTCCGGTTCGTGTCCAACGTGGACGGCGCGGACCTGCACGAGGCGGTCCGGGACCTGGACCCGGCCGAGACGCTGTTCATCGTGGCGTCCAAGACGTTCACCACGATCGAGACGATCACGAACGCGACGTCGGCCCGCTCCTGGCTGCTGGAAGCCTTCGACGGTGATGACAAGGCGGTCGCGAAGCACTTCGTGGCGCTGTCGACGAACGCGGAGAAGGTCGCCGACTTCGGCATCGACACGGCCAACATGTTCGAGTTCTGGGACTGGGTCGGCGGCCGGTACTCGTACGACTCGGCGATCGGGCTGTCCCTGATGATCGCCATCGGCCCGGACCGCTTCCGGGAGATGCTCGACGGCTTCCGCATCGTCGACGAGCACTTCCGCAACGCCGAGGCGCCGGTCAACGCCCCGCTGCTCCTCGGTCTGCTGGGCGTCTGGTACGGCAACTTCCTCGACGCGCAGTCGCACGCGGTGCTGCCGTACTCGCACTACCTGTCGAAGTTCACCGCCTATCTCCAGCAGCTCGACATGGAGTCCAACGGCAAGTCCGTCGACCGTGAGGGCCGTGCGGTGGAGTGGCAGACCGGGCCGGTGGTCTGGGGCACGCCCGGCACCAACGGGCAGCACGCCTACTACCAGCTGATCCACCAGGGCACGAAGCTGATCCCGGCGGACTTCATCGGCTTCGCCCGGCCGGTCGCCGAGCTGAGCGACGGACTCAAGGACCAGCACGACCTGCTGATGGCCAACTTCTTCGCCCAGACCCAGGCCCTCGCCTTCGGCAAGACGGCGGACGAGGTGCGCGCCGAGGGGGTGCCGGAGGAACTGGTCCCGCACAAGACGTTCCGGGGCAACCACCCCACCACCACCGTCCTGGCCACCGAGCTGACCCCGTCCGTCCTCGGCCAGCTGATCGCGCTGTACGAGCACAAGGTGTTCGTGCAGGGCGCGATCTGGAACATCGACTCCTTCGACCAGTGGGGCGTCGAACTCGGCAAGGTGCTCGCCAAGCGCGTCGAACCCGCCCTGACCGAGACGTTTACATCAGCCGCTACCGCGGCGGGGTCCGTACCCGGCCTCGATCCGTCCACGGCCGCGCTGGTGGCCGCCTACCGTGAACTGAAGGAAGTGCACTGACATGCAGATCGGTCTTGTGGGTCTCGGCAAGATGGGCGGCAGCATGCGCGAGCGGCTGCGCAACGCCGGCCACACCGTCGTCGGTTATGACACCAATCCCGAGCGGGCCGACGTGAACAGCCTGGTCGACATGGTCGAGCGGCTGGACCGGCCGCGAGCGGTCTGGGTGATGGTCCCGGCCGGTGCCGCCACCCAGCACGTCATCGACCAGCTGGGGACCCTGCTCCGGCACGGCGACACCGTCATCGACGGCGGCAACTCCCGCTGGACGGACGACGAGAGGCACGCCGAGGAACTGGGCCATCACGGCGTCAATTTCGTCGACGCCGGTGTCTCGGGCGGTGTGTGGGGCCTGCAGAACGGCTACGCCCTGATGGTCGGCGGCGACAAGGAGCACGTCGACGACCTCAAGCCGATCTTCGACGCGCTCAAGCCGGACGGCCCGTACGGGTTCGTGCACGCCGGCAAGGTCGGTGCCGGGCACTTCTCCAAGATGGTCCACAACGGCATCGAGTACGCCATGATGCAGGCCTACGCCGAGGGCTGGGAGCTGCTGGAGAAGGTCGACTCCGTGGACAACGTCCGCGAGGTCTTCCGCTCCTGGCAGGACGGCACCGTGATCCGCTCCTGGCTGCTCGACCTGGCCGTCAACGCCCTCGACGAGGACCACCACCTGGAGATGCTGCGCGGGTACGCGGACGACTCCGGCGAGGGCCGCTGGACCGTCGAGGCGGCCATCGACAACGCGGTGCCGCTGCCGGCGATCACGGCCTCCCTCTTCGCGCGGTTCGCGTCCCGGCAGGACGACTCGCCGCAGATGAAGATGATCGCCGCGCTGCGCAACCAGTTCGGCGGGCACGCCGTGGAGGCGTCGAAGAAGTAGCACGCCGCGCCGGCATCACGTTGACGCGACCGGCCGGTTCGGGTCAGAGTCCCCGCGATGGAGATCAACGACCTGACACCGGCCGAGGCGCGCGTCTGGCGGGCGTTCGCCACGGGCACGGCCGTGGACTTCCGCGCCGCGGACGACGAGGACCCCGCCGACGGGGCCTCCTGGGGGCCCGAACGGACCGTGCGGGCGGCCGTGTTACGCGCCCTGTTGCTGGACGGCCCCCGGGAGGACGGCGAGGTGGCCGCGCTGAGCCTGGCGGGTGCCCGCGTCACCGGAGTGCTGGAGTTGCAGTACGCGGAGGTCGACCACCCCGTACGGCTGCGGCACTGCCACTTCGACGAGACGCCGAGGCTCTACGCGGCGCGGCTGCGCGAGCTGAACCTGAGCGAGTCCGTACTGCCAGGACTGATCGGGCACGCCGTGCGGGTGGACGGCGTACTGCGGCTGACCCGCGCCCGGTTCGGCGGGATGGTGCGGCTCGGCGGGGCGGAGATCACCGGCAGCCTGTACCTGGAGAGCACGCGGATCCACGCCCCGGACGCCGAGGGGCCCGTGCTCCAGCTGAACCAGGCGGTACTCGGGGCCGACCTGTGGGCGCCCGGCCTGCACGCCCGGGGCGAGGTACGCCTCAACGGGGCCCGGGTGACCGGGACGGTCAACCTCACCGACGCGGTGCTCGACCGGCCGGGCGGCACCGCCCTCCAGGCCGAGACGCTCGCGGCCGAGGCCGACATGGTGATGCGGCACGCGGACGTCCGGGGCCGGCTGGAGCTGCGCGGCGCGCGGATACCCGGCCGGCTGGACCTGTCGCACGCCCGGCTGGCCAACCTCGGGGGTACCGCGCTGCGCGCCAGCAGTTGCGTGATCGGTGAACTCTGGCTGCGCGAGGGTCCGGTGGTGGAGGGCACGCTCAATCTGCGCCGCGCCCAGGTGGACGTGCTGTTCGTCCAGCCGGACGTGGTGGCGGACTGGGTCCAGCTCAACGACCTCACCTACACGTCGCTCATCCCGCACGAGCCCGCCGAGCGGCGGCTGCCGATGCTGGAGATGGGCGACAGCTACCTCCCCTTCACCTACGAGCAGTTGACCGCCGCCTACCGCCGGATCGGCGACGACGACGCGGCCCGGCTGGTGCAGCTCGCCAAGCAGCGACGCCGGCGCCGCACCCTGCCCTGGTACGGCCGCCTGTGGGGGCACCTCCAGGACGTCACCGTCGGCTACGGCTTCCGGCCGCTGCGCGCGGGCGGCTGGCTGCTGTCGCTGCTGGCGGTCGGCTCGGTGGCGTACGGGCTGCACCACCCGCCGCCGCTCAAACCGCAGGAGGCCCCCGACTTCAACCCGGTGTTCTACACGCTCGACCTGCTGCTGCCGGTGATCTCCTTCGGCCAGGAGAACGCCTTCTCGCCCGAGAGCTGGTACCAGAGCCTGTCCTACGTCCTGATCATCACGGGCTGGATCCTGGCCACGACGGTGATCACCGGCCTGACCCGCACCGTCAGCCGCCAGTGAGGCCCCGCGCCGCGTGCTGGGCGGCCAGCCGCACCGGCGCGTTGGCCGCGCCGTAGCCGCGGTGGCCGCCGTCGCGCTGGACGAGTTCGAAGAAGAGGCGGCCGACGGTGTGGGTGTAGCAGTGCCGGAACTCCCCGTACCCGTCGCGGTCGTAGAGGATGCCCAGCTCCCGGTACGTCTCCAGCTCACCGTCGGCGAACTCGAAGCGGGCCGCGAGGTCGTCGTAGTAGTTGGCGGGGATCGGCAGCAGCGTGCCGCCGGCGGCACGGTAGGCGCGGGCGGCGGCGACCACGTCGTCGGTGGCCAGGGCGATGTGCTGGGCGTGCGCGGTGTCGTCGGTGGGTGCCGCGCCGACCGTCAGGACGATCCGGACGGCGCCGTCGTCCGTGCTGACGGCGCGGCTGCGCAGCAGTCCGTAGGGATCGGCGACGTCCACGCTCTCCTGCGGGCGCAGTCCGAGGACGCCGCGGTGGAAGAGCGCCGCCTCGTCGAACTGGTGCCAGGGCTGGGTGAGGGAGAGGTGGTCGACGCGCCAGGCGGCGTCGGCCTCGGCCTCGGCGACGGCGTCGGCGTCGGCGTCGGCGTCGGCGACGACCCCCGTGTCCTCGAAGTCCGCCCGCCAGTCGGGCAGTCCCGGGCGCCCGGTGGCACAGAAGAACAGCTCCGTGCCGTCGGGCGCGGCCACCGCCTCCAGCGGGGCGTCGCCCGGGGCGCGGCGGCGCGGCAGCACGGGGGCGAGCAGGGCCTCGGCACGGCGGGCCGCGCCCCGCGGGTCCGGCGACTCCAGGCCGACGGCGGCCAGCCGGGTGCCTTCGCGGCGTTCGGCAGGACCGGTGTTGACCAGGACCCGGGCCTCGCCGCGCTCCCAGAGGTCGACGGGTTTGCCCCGGTGCCGTGCGGTGCGGGCGAAGCCCAGCGCGCCGAGCACCGCCGAGACGGGCGCGGCGTCGGGGGTGACCAGTTCGGCGAACGCGACCCCGGTGGGTGCGGCGGGCGCGGGCGGTGCCGCGAGCCCGACGCTCTCCTGGAGGGTCAGCAGGGAGCGCCGGGCGTCGACGGCGGTGGGTCCGGCCTCGGACTGCCGGAAGACGTCGTTGAAGACCTCCAGCGACAGGGGGCCGGTGTAGCCGGCGCGCAGCACGTGCCGCAGCAGTCCGGCGACGTCGAAGCCGCCCTGGCCGGGGAAGCAGCGGTAGTGACGGCTCCACTGGAGGACGTCCATCGCGAGCAGCGGGGCGTCGGCGAGCTGGAGGAAGAAGATCTTCTCGCCGGGGATGTCCGCGATTCCTCCGAGGTCCTTGGGTTCGCTCCCGCGCGAGAGGATGTGGAAGCTGTCCAGGCAGGTACCGAGCGCGGGGTGGTCCGCGCTCTCGACGACGCGCCAGGCGTGGTCCCAGGTGCTGATGTGACGGCCCCAGGCGAGCGCCTCGTAGGCGACGCGGACCCCGTGCTCCCGGGCCAGGTCGGCGAGGCGGCTGAGCTGCCCGGCGGCCAGGTCGTCGTCATCCACGGCGTGCGGGGAGACGCTGGAGCAGACCAGGACGGTGTCCGTGCCGAGCCTGCGCATCAGCTCGAACTTGTGCCGGGCGCGGCGCAGCGCGCGGGCGAACTCCTCCTCGGGCAGCGCCTCGACGTCCCGCATGGGCTGGTAGAGGTCGATGGTGAGGCCGAGGTCGGCGCAGCGGGCGCGGATCTCCTCGGGGGTCAGCGGGCTGGCCAGCAGGTCGTTCTCGAAGATCTCCACGCCGTCGAAGCCGGCCCGGGAGGCGGCCGTGAGCTTCTCGGTCAGGGATCCGCTGAGGGAGACGGTGGCGATGGACGTCCGCACGTCGGTACCTCTTCCTACTCGGGGGCGGCCACGGCACCGGCGAGGCCCGTGATGTCGGCGAGCATCCGCACGGCGTCGGGTTCCCGCCCGGTGAACAGCCGGAACGCGTCCACGGCCTGGAAGACGGCCATGCCGCCGCCGTCGAGGGTGGCGCAGCCCAGCGCGCGGGCGGTGCGCAGCAGCTCGGTCTCCAGCGGGCGGTAGACGACCTCGGCGACCCACAGCCCGGGGTGCAGCAGCCCGGCGGGCAGCGGCAGGCCGGGGTGGGCGGCCATGCCGGTGGGGGTCGCGTGCACGATGCCGTCGGCGCCGGTCAGCAGCCCGGGCAGCCCGTCCGGGCCGGCGCAGGCCGCGCGCCCGTCGCCGAAGTGCCCGTTCAGCTGGGCGGCGAGGGCGGCGGCCCGCTCGGGCAGCGCGTCGACGACGGTCACGCGACCGGCGCCCAGGGTGAGCGTGGCGTGGGCGACGGCCGCGCCCGCCCCGCCGGCGCCGAGCTGCACGATCCGCTCCAGCGGCGCGTCGGACAGTCCGCGGGCGAAGGACGCGGCGAAGCCGGTGACGTCGGTGTTGTGGCCGGTCGCCCGGCCGGCGTCGTCGAAGACGACGGTGTTCACCGCGCCGAGCGCCTCGGCCTGCGGGGCGAGCGCGTCCAGGTGGTCGATGACGAGCTGCTTGCACGGGTGGGTGATGTTCAGCCCGTCGAAGCCCAGGTCCCGGGCCGCGCGCACCAGGTCGCCCACCGCCTCGGGCGGGACACCGAGGCGGTCGATGTCGATCAGCCGGTACAGGTAGCGCAGACCCTGCCGGCCGGCCTCCCGCTCGTGCAGTGCCGGACTGAGCGACGGGCCGATGCCGGAACCGATCAGTCCGACGAGAAACGAGTCCTTGGCCACCGGGGACGACCTCCTGAGCGGCTCGGGCTGCTGCCCGAGGAAGCAATGTACGAACCAGTACGTTAGTCATAGCAGGAGGGCGGGGCGTGAGGGAAGGCGGAGGCTTCTACAATCACCGGCACGCCCCCCAGCACGCAGTCCCGCCCCGCAGCCGCCCCGCAGCCGCCCCGCAGCCGAAGGAACCCGATGACCAGCGTCGACGAACCGGCACGAACCGGCACGCGCACCCGCGACGCCGCCCGCACCCGGGCCGAGATCCTCGACGTGGCGACGCGGGAGTTCGCCCGGGCCGGCTACGACGGGGCCCGCGTCGACGAGATCGCCGCCCGCACCCGCACCACCAAGCGGATGATCTACTACTACTTCGGCGGCAAGGAGCAGCTGTTCACGGCCGTGCTGGAGCGGGCGTACGGCGTGATCCGGGAGGCCGAGCAGCAGCTCGACGTCGACCACCTGGACCCGGTGGCGGCCATCCGGCGCCTCGCCGAGGTGACCTTCGACCACCACGAGCGGCACCCCGACTTCATCCGCCTGGTCAGCATCGAGAACATCCACGACGCCGAGCACATCGCGTCCTCGGAGATGCTGGCCAGCATCGGCTCCCCGGCGCTCGACGTGATCCGCCGGATCCTGGAGGAGGGGCAGCACTCCGGCCTCTTCACGGCCGACGTCGACGCCGTCGACCTGCACGCGATGATCAGCTCCTTCTGCTTCTTCCGGGTCGCCAACCGGCACACCTTCGGCGCCCTGTTCGGGCGCGACCTGGTCGCGCCGGACCAGCGCGAGCACTACCGGGCGATGCTGGGCGACATGGTGATCGCCTATCTGACGGCGGAGCGCGCGGCGGACTGAACGCCGGCGCCTCGGGACGACCGGACCCCTTGACAGGTGGGAAACCTGCGCGCAACATCCCTTCCCAACCGCGACTAACTACCCAGTGGGTTAATTAGCCGAGCGCGTCCCCCGGGTCGTCCGAGTCGTCTGGGTCGTCTGGGTCGTCTGGTTCGTCTGGTTCGTCGTCCCCTCCGCTCACTCCGCCTACGGTGGAGTCCCCCGAAGGAGCAAGCCGTGTCCGTCCCCGCCCCCGCGTCCCAGGGCGCCGCCCCGCCCGGCCAGCCGAAGAAGGCCGCGACCGCCGCCTGGATCGGCAGCGCGCTGGAGTACTACGACTTCTTCATCTACGGCAGCGCCGCCGCGCTGATCTTCCCCGAGGTCTTCTTCGACGAGTCCGACCCGGCCACCGCGACCCTGCTGTCGCTGGCCACGTTCGGCGTCGCGTACGCCGCCCGCCCGGTCGGCGCGTTCTTCCTGGGCCACATCGGCGACCGCATGGGCCGCAAGAAGATCATGGTGTTCACGCTGATCCTGATGGGCGTCTCGACGTTCCTCATCGGCTGTCTGCCCACGCGCGACCAGGTCGGCACCCTCGCCCCGGTCCTGCTGGTGCTGTGCCGGGTCCTGCAGGGCATATCGGCGGCGGGCGAGCAGGCCAGCGCCAACTCGATGACCCTGGAACACGCGCCGGGGCACAAACGCGGCTTCTTCACCAGCTTCACCCTCAGCGGCACCCAGGGCGGGCAACTGCTCGCCACCCTGGTCTTCCTGCCCGTCGCCGCGCTCCCCGAGGAACACCTGCTGGCCTGGGGCTGGCGGGTGCCGTTCTGGCTGAGCGTGGCGGTCGCGGTCGTCGGCTACGTCATCCGCCGCAACCTGGACGAGACCCCGGCCTTCGAGCAGCAGGCGGCCACGGAGGGCGTCGTGAAGATGCCGCTCGCGGTGCTGGCACGCGACCACTGGGCGGACGTCCTGCGGGTGGTCGCGGGCGCGCTCATCGCCTCGGTCAGCACCATCTTCACGGTGTGGGCGCTCGCGTACGCCACGAGTGACGCGGTCGGCATGTCCCGTACCGCGATGCTGTGGGTGGGCGCCCTCGCCAACGTCGTCGCGCTCGCCGCGATCCCGCTGTGGGCGACGCTGTCCGACCGGATCGGACGGCGTCCGGTGTACCTGATCGGCGCGGTCGGCAGCGCGGTGACGATGTTCCTGTACCTGTGGGCGATCTCCACCGGCTCCTACCCGCTGACGTTCCTGCTGGGCATCGTCGCCTTCGGCGTGGTCTACAGCGCCGCGAACGGCGTGTGGCCGGCCTTCTACGGCGAGATGTTCTCCACCCGGGTCCGCCTGTCGGGCGTGGCGATCGGCACGCAGATCGGCTTCGCGGTGGCCGGGTTCGCGGTGACCTTCGCGGCGCAGATCGCCGGTCCGGACGGCGACGACTGGTTCGCGGTGGCACTGTTCACGGCCGCGCTGTGCGTCCCGCCGGTGATCGCCGCGCTCACGGCCCGCGAGACCCACAAGGTGCCGACAGAGCGGCTCGGCGAGCGCGCGGACCGCGAGGCGGCCGAACCGGAGAAGGTCACGGCCTGACGGCCGTCCCGGTGGATCATGAGTTCCGAAGGGGGGTACGCGGGGTATGCCGGACGGGTCTTCGACGAACGACCGAGGAGAACGATGGCGATGCCACCCCTGCGGCAGGAGACCGACGCGGGCGCGGCCGGGCTGGACGCCGAGGCGCTGGACCGGCTCGACCTGCACTTCGCCCGGCAGGTCGACGAGGGACGGCTGCCCGGGTTCCTGGTGGCCGTCGCCCGCGGCGGGCGCGTAGCGCATCTGACCGTGCACGGCCGGCGGGACCTCGCGGCCGGCCTGCCGGTGACCGCCGACACCCTGTGGCGGATCTACTCCATGACCAAGCCGGTCACGTCCGTCGCCGTGCTGACGCTGGTGGAGGAGGGCCGGCTGTCCCTGGACGACCCGGTGGCCCGGTACCTGCCGGCCTTCGCCGAGCCGCGGGTGTACGTCCGGGGGTCCGGTGACGACACCGTCACCCGCCCCGCCGACGGCCCGGTCCTCGTCCGGCACCTGATGACCCACACCGCCGGGCTGACCTTCGGCTTCTACCACTCCCACCCCGTGGACGGGCTGTACCGGGCGGCCGGTCTGGAGTCGTCGGTGCGGCCGAGCGCGGACCTGGCCGAGACCGTCGACCTGTACGCGAGCCTGCCGCTCCAGTTCGAGCCGGGCACCGAGTGGAACTACTCGGTGGCCAGCAACGTCCTGGGGCGGCTCGTCGAGGTGGTGTCGGGACAGCCGCTCGACGCGTTCTGCGAGGACCGGATCTTCGGCCCGCTCGGCATGACGGACACCGGCTTCCACGTCACCGACGAGCAGGCGGAGCGGCTGGCCGAGCTGTACGGCGAGACGGACGACGGCGGCATCGAGCCGGTGCCCGGCCTGCCGCTGCGGGGCCGGCCGCGGCTGCTGTCGGGCAGCGGCGGCCTGGTCTCCTCCGCCTACGACGTGCACCGCTTCGCCGAGTTGCTGCGGCGCCGCGGCGCACTCGACGGCGTCCGGCTGCTCGCCCCCGGGACGGTGGACCTGATGACCCGCAACCACCTCCCCGGCGGCGCCGACCTGCGCGCCCTCGGCAGCCGCCCCGCGCACGACCAGCCCGGCAACGACGGCGTCGGCTTCGGCCTCGGCGTCTCCGTGGTCACCGACCCGAGCCGCACGCAGTCGCCCTCCGGACTCGGCACGTACGGCTGGAGCGGGGTCGCCACGACCACCTTCTGGGTCGACCCGGGCCGAGATCTGACGGTGCAGTTCATGACCCAGGTGCGGCCCCGGTCCTCGCACACCGTCTATCCGGACCTGAAGCGGCTGGTGCACGAGGCCGTCACGGACTGAGCCGGCCGCCGGGCTCAGGACGTCAGGTGGGCCAGCGCGTCCAGGTGGGGCAGGTGGTGGTCGAGGCGCTCCCGCTTGGTCCGCAGATAGGTGATGTTGCTCTCGCACGGCGGAATCAGCAGCGGCACCTGTTCGGCGACCTGGATGCCGTGCCGCACCAACGCCTCGCGCTTGCGCGGGTTGTTGGACATCAGGCGCACCGACCGCACCCCGAGGTCGCCCAGGATGCGGGCGGCGACGCCGTAGTCCCGGGCGTCCACCGGCAGGCCGAGGGCGAGGTTCGCCTCCACCGTGTCCAGGCCCTCCGCCTGCAACGCCATCGCGCGGAGCTTGGCGAGCAGCCCGATGCCGCGTCCCTCGTGGCCGCGCAGGTAGACGACGACACCGCTGCCCGCGGCGGCCACCGACCGCAGCGCGGAGGCCAGTTGGTCACCGCACTCGCAGTGCTGGGAGCCGAAGGCGTCGCCCGTCAGGCACTCCGAGTGCAGCCGGGTGAGCACACCCTCGGCGCCCAGGTCGCCGTACACGAGCGCCACTTGCTCGTCGCCGCGCTCGTGGTCGAAATAGCCGAATGCCCTAAATTCCCCGTACACGGTGGGCAGCGGCGTCACCACTACGCGTTCCACGTCCGTGCGCTGCGATGCCTTCTTGCCGAGTACACCAATTTTTTCTGTCATGATTCTCGCGTTCCTCAACAGATCTCTCAACAGGTTGCCCAACAGAGACGAAAGGCCGTGCGGGAATGGATGCTTCACTTGTGCCGGCGGACACCTCGGAGGACGTGCGCAGGCGGGGCGCCGAACTCCCGCGGCAGGTCGCGGTGCTGCCGGTGGGCAGCTTCGAGCAGCACGGCCCGTACCTGCCGCTGGCGACCGACACGCTCGTCGCCTGCGCCGTCGCCCGGGAGATCGCCGCCGCGTACCCGGTGCACCTGCTCCCGCCGGTGACCATCGGCTGCTCGCACGAGCACGCGGACTGGCCGGGAACCGTCAGCATCTCCTCGGCGACCCTCCACGCGGTGGTCGGGGACATAGCCTCCTCGCTGCGCCGCTCGGGTGTCGAGGCCCTGGTCGTGGTCAACGGGCACGGCGGGAACTACGTACTGGGCAACGTCGTCCAGGAGTCCTCCGCACGCGGCGAGCGGATGGCGCTGTTCCCGGCCGCGGAGGACTGGGAGGGGGCGCGCCGGCGGGCGGGGGTGGCCACCTCGCTGCTCACCGACATGCACGCGGGAGAAATCGAGACCTCCATTCTTCTGCACACGCACCCCGAATCGGTCCGGCCCGGCTACGAGACCGCCGACTTCGTCGCGGACGACCGGCGTCATCTGCTCTCCCTCGGTATGTCCGCCTATACCGATTCCGGTGTCATCGGGCGTCCTTCGCTGGGTTCGGCGGAAAAGGGGAAGGAACTGCTGGCGAGCCTCGCGGATTCCTTCGGGACGTATTTCTCTTTCCTGACGGCCGAGAAGAGGCCGGAGCGGCCGGGGCGGCCGTAGGAGCCGTCGGGGCCCGCGAACCGGCGGACGACGAGGACGACGACACCGGGCAGGCTCGCCACGAAGCTGAGCACCCCGTACACCACGGCCACGCCCAGCCCGGTGCCCGCGCCCAGCCCGGCCGCGCCGAACGCCCAGGCCGTGACGCCCTCCCGGGGGCCCCAGCCGCCGACGTTCAGCGGCAGTCCCATGGCGAGCAGCGCCAGCACGGCCAGCGGGGTCAGTTGGGCGACGGTGGCGCCACTGCCGGCCACCCGGGCGGCGAGCCCGAACATCACCAGGTGCCCGGCGAGTACGACCACGGACGACACCGCGACGCCCGGCAGGTTCCGCCGGGACAGCAGCCCCTGACGTGCCTCGCCGAGTGTCGCCCGCAGGGCCCGCCCGCCGCGCGCCGGCGCCCGGTTCATGCGCAGGGCGAGGAGCACGGCGAGCGCGCCGAGCGCGCCCAGCACGGCGAGCGGGGCGGCACGCCGGGCCTCGCCCAGCACCGGGGACGGCAGCGTGAGCAGGACGACGACGCCGACGCCGATCAGCGCGAGCTGTCCGGCGACCCGTTCGAGGACGACGGCCCGCACACCGCGCCCCAGGTCGCCGGCGCTCCGCCCGTGGTGCACCGCGCGGTGCACGTCGCCGAGGACGCCGCCGGGGAGGGCGGCGTTGAGGAACAGGGCGCGGTAGTAGTCCGCGACGGCCGGTCCGAGGGGCAGCCGGATGCGCAGTCCCCGGGCCACCAGGGCCCAGCGCCAGGCGCTGAACACCGTGGTGACCAGCCCGATACCGAGCGCCGCGAGCACGGTCGGCGCGTCGATCCGGCGCAGCCCGTCCAGGAAGACGCCGGTTCCCATCCGCCACAGGAGTACGGCGAGGATGGCGGTGCCCGCCAGGGTCCCGAGGTGGGTGCGCAGGGCGCGGCGGGCCGGGGGCGGGGGCGCGGTGTCGCCGGTGGAGGTTTCCGCTCGGGGCGGTGCGGTACGGAGGTCCGCCGGTACGGTCGGTGCGCTCACGACGCCCCGCCCGTCGGCCGGGGCAGCGCCAGCAGGTCGGTGTGGTGGACCACGACGCGCAGGGTGCCGTCGGCGCAGGCCGCGAGGCGCTCGGCCAGGTACGCCTCAGCCCGCTCGCGCAGTTGGGGGCGCTGTTCGACGGCAGCACCGACCCAGCCCCGCAGCCACTGCGCGGTGAGTCCGGCCTCGTCGGGGCCCAGCCGCCAGGGGCTGGGGTGGGCCCGCACCGTGGCGCCGTGCGCGGCGAAGGCGTCCCCCGCCGCGGTGACCGCGTCGGGGCCGAGCAGGCCGGTACGGCGCTGGTGGTCGTTGAACGCCTCGGCGATCTCGGCGTCCAGGGGGTGTGTGGGGGTGAGGTCGACGCGTCCGGCGACGGACAGGGTCAGCAGGGCCGCACAGCCGGCCGCGGCACAGGCGGCGGCGAGGGTGCCGACCTCGTCGGTGGTCAGGACGTCGAGGAGCGCGGCCGCCGTCACCAGGCCGGCGCCGGACAGCGCGTCCGGGGTGAGGCGGGCGAGGTCCCCGCGCAGCGTCTCGACGGTGACGCGGCTGCCGTCGGCGGCCGAGCGCGGGGCGCCGACGGCGGCGAAGTGCAGGAGGTAGGGGTCGCGGTCGTGCAGCACCCAGTGCTGGGCGCCGTCGAGGCGCGGGGCGAGCCAGCGTCCCATCGAGCCGGTGCCGCAGCCCAGGTCGTGCACGACCAGTCCGCCCGTCCACCCCGGCGGTCCCGCGAGGTGGGTCCGCAGCGGATCGAGCAGGTCGTGCGCCCGCGCGGCGGCATCGGCGGGCTCGCGCAGCCGCAGCCATTCGGGGGCGTAGCGCGGCGGGTCGTCGGGGTCTGGGGCGTCGGGCGCGGAGGCCTCGCGCAGGCGCAGGGTGGCGCGTTCGGCCGAGGCGGGGGCGGACGCGGTGGGCCGGGCCGTGGACCCTGCCGTGGGCGGCCCGGTCGGGCCCGCGCCGGGGATCACGCCCGTCGTGGACTCGCTCATGCCGTCCCCCCGGGCTCGCCGGGCAGCCGGTGCAGTACGCCGGCCAGGCTCTGGGCCGTACTCGCCCAGCCGTTCAGCGCGGCGCGGCGGCCCCGGGCGGCGCTCTTCAGCCGGCGTCGTACGTCCGCCTCCCCGAACCAGCCGCGCAGCTCGGCGGCGAGCGCGGCCGGGTCCTCCGGCGGGACGAGGATGCCGGGCACCCCTCCGTCGGGCGCGCGTCCGACCGCCTCCGGGAGGCCGCCGACGTCTGTGGCCAGCACGGGGATACCGCGTGCGAGGGCCTCGGTCACCGCCATGCCGTACGTCTCGGCGTACGAGGTGAGGACCATCAGGTCGGCGGTGGCGTAGGTGGCGTCCAGTTCGGCGGCGGCCCTCGGCCCGGCGAGTACCAGCCGGTCCTCCAGGCCGTGCCGCGCGACGAGGGCCCGCAACTGTTCGACGTACTCGGGGTCGTGGCCGAGCCCGCCGACGCACACGCAGCTCCACGGCAGGTCGGACACCGCCGCCAGCGCCTCCACCAGCCGGTGCTGGCCCTTGCGCGGAGTGACGGCGGCGACGCACACCAGCCGGGAGACGCCGTCGGTGCCGGGTGCGAGGGGCGCGATGTCGGCGCCGGGCGCGGCGACGTGGACGCGGCCCGGGTCGAGGCCGTGGTGGGAGACGAGCCGGCGCACCGCCCAGTCGCTGGTGGCGACGACGGCCGGCACGGCCCGCAGCACCGCGCGCTCACGGGCGTCCAGTTCGGCGGCGACGGCGGGGTCGAGGCCGGTCTCGTCGCCGAGCGGGAGGTGGACGAGGACGGCCATGCGCAGCCTCTCGGCCTCCGGGACGACGATCTCCGGCGCCCCGCACGCGACGAGACCGTCGAGCAGGACGACCGCGCCGTCCGGCAACCGGCGCAGAACGCGCGCGAGTTCCGCGCGGGCGGTGTCGTCCGGCCGGGGCCAGTCACCGTCGACGGGCAGCCCCCGTACCCGCCAGCCGAAGCCGGGCAGGTCGAGCCGCACCCGCCGGTCGTAGGCGTTGCCGCCGCTCGGGGCGGCCGGATCGTCGATCCCGCCCGGCACGACGAAGTGCACGGAGCGCAGGGACATGGGGATGATCCCGTCGTTCCTCACGGACGCGGCCCGCGTGGCGATGTGGGTGGGGATCTGGGTGGGGACGTAGGTGAGCCGGGTGCGTCCGGCCGCCGCCTCGACGGACGTGTCGGTCACAGCGCACGCTCGTAACTCGCCCAGGCGACGTGCGACTCGTGCAGCGTCACGGTGAGGCCGGCCAGGCCCCTGGCCCCCTCACCGAGGGCGCCCTTGTGGACGCGTTCGGCGAGCCGGTCGGCGACGACCTTGGCCAGGAACTCGGTGGAGGTGTTGACGTCGGCGAAGTCGGGTTCGTTGTCGAGGTTGCGGTAGTTCAGCTCGCTGACGACGGCGCCCAGTTCGCGCGTGGCCAGTCCGATGTCGACGACGATGTTGTCCTCGTCCAGCTGCTCGCGCCGGAAGGCGGCGTCCACCAGGAACGTCGCTCCGTGCAGACGCTGTGCGGGCCCGAAGACGTCGCCGCGGAAGCTGTGGGCGATCATGATGTGATCGCGGACGGTGATGCTGAACAACGGACGACCCTCCAGGTGTGGCACGTCTGATCCCCCGCCGATCGCTGCGCGGGGTGCCGTCTATTACGGCTGGAGGTCTTCCCTTGTTCAGCGGCCCGTACGTCTTTTCTCAAGGTCAGCCAAGGTCAGGCAAGGTCAGGCAAGGTCAGGCGCCGACGCCCTCCCGGTCGTACCGGATGCGGTGGCACAGGGCGGGGATCTCGCCGGAGGCCAGCCGCGGGAGCACGTCCGGCAGTTCGGCGAACGCGGACTCGCCGGTGACGAGGGCGTCCAGCGCCGGGTCGGCGAGCAGGTCGAGGGCGAGGGCGAGCCGGTCGGCGTAGGTGCGGGTGGCGCCGCGGGCCGGGGAGACGGTGCCGACCTGGCTGCTGCGCAGGGTCAGGCGCCGGGAGTGGAATGCCTCGCCGAGCGGGAGGGTGACGGGCCGGTCGCCGTACCAGCTCAGTTCGAGGACGGTGCCCTCGGGCCGCAGCAGCTCCAGTGACCGGGCGAGCCCGGCTTCGGTCGCGCTGGCATGCACGACCAGGTCCCGGTCGCCGCGCGCGTCGGCGGGGGACGCGAAGCCCACGCCGAGTGCTTCGGCGACCTTCGCGCGGGCCGGGTCGGCGTCGACCAGCTCGACCCGGACGCCGGGGAAGCGGGCCAGCAGGGCGGCCACCGAGCAGCCGACCATGCCGCCGCCGACCACCGCGACGCGGTCGCCGACCAGGGGCGCGGCGTCCCACAGGGCGTTGACGGCGGTCTCCACCGTGCCGGCGAGCACGGCCCGCGCGGCGGGCACCGTCGGCGGCACCGGGGTGACGGCGGCGGCCGGGACGACGTAGCGCGTCTGGTGCGGGTAGAGGCAGAAGACGGTACGCCCGACGAGAGCGTCCGGTCCCTCCTCCACCACGCCGACGCTGAGGTAGCCGTACTTCACCGGGCCGGGGAAGTCGCCCTCCTGGAACGGCGCGCGCATCGCCGCGTACTGGTTCTCGGGCACCCGGCCGGCGAAGACGAGCGTCTCGGTGCCCCGGCTCACGCCGCTGTGGAGCGTGCGCACCAGTACGTCGTCCGCACCGGGTTCCGGCAGCTCCACCTCGCGGATCGTGCCCCGGCCGGGCGAGTCGAGCCAGAACGCGTGTGCCCTGCGTGTCATCGGATGTCCTCCTGAACGATCGGGAAGCCGCCCACGTACCGAGGGATGCACAGCCGCGCACAAGGTAGCGGCGATGATCGACTCTGTCACACGGCCGGAGGGTGTTCGGTGGCCCTGAACAACACGTACGACGCTTACGACGCTAGGGGGTGTCGTTTGGATCTGGCCGGCTCCAGGCAACGGCGCCTTGCAACCGGCCCGAGCGGGGTCTGGCGCGTGCAGCTGCAAGGCGGAGGAGGGCGACAGGGCGGAGCCCTGGCAACCGACGACAACGCCGCAGATGTGCGTGCCAGACCCCGCGACCCCGGCAAGATCCAAACGACACCCCCTAGGCCCGTTCAGCAGGAGACCGCTGTGGGCGCGGGCGCGCAGATCCTGCTGCTGGCGCTGCTCGGCACGGCGATCGGGATGGGCACGGCGGGCTGGCTGACCGGCCTCGCCTTCGCGTTCGCGACCTGGGCGGTGCTGGCACGGGCCCTGCACCGGTCCCGGCCGGCGTCGTTCGGCCCGGCCAACCGGGTCACCCTCGGCCGGGCCACCCTGGTCGGCGGGGTGACGGCGCTGGTCGCGGACTCCTTCCGCAGCGCGCCGCCCGTCTCCCTCCTCGTCGGCCTCACGGCCGTGGCCCTGATCCTGGACGGCGTGGACGGCAAGGTCGCCCGCCGCACCGGCACGTCCTCGCAGCTCGGCGCCCGCTTCGACATGGAGGTCGACGCGTTCCTCATCCTGGTCCTCAGCGTGTACGTCGCGATGGACCTGGGTCCGTGGGTGCTGCTGATCGGCGGCATGCGCTACGTGTTCGTCGCCGCGGCCCGGCTGTGGCCGTGGCTGACCGCCCCACTGCCCCCGAGCACGGCCCGCAAGACGGTGGCCGCGCTCCAGGGCGTACTGCTGCTCCTGGCCGGCGCGGACCTGCTGCCGCGCGTGGCGAACGCCGGGGTGGTGGCGCTGGCACTGGGGCTCCTGGTGTGGTCCTTCGGCCGCGACGTCCTGTGGCTGTGGCGGAGCACGCGCCCGACGCGGACACCTGCGCGGCGGGCGGTACGGGAGCTTGCGGCGCGGTGAGGGGCGGGGGCCGGCCGGTAGGTGAGCAGGTGTTGTGGCCGCCCCACGGCCCCCCGGGTCGGAACTCAGTCCCGCCGAGGCAGCAACCCCGCCGCCGCCAGCGGTACGGCGGCCAGCACCAGCCACGGCACCGCGGCCGACAGGCCGGTGTCCAGCCCCGTCTCCAGCCCCGTCTCCAGCCCCGTCTCCAGCCCCGTGTCCAGCCCCGTGTCCAGCAGGAGGCCGGTCGCGGAGCTGCCCGCGAGGACGATGAGCCCGGAGACCGAGGACAGTGCTCCCGTGTACAGCCCGAGCCGCCCGTCCTCGGCGAGGTCCGGCACCCAGGCGCGGGCGACGGGCGCGACGAGCATCTGCCCGAGGGTGAGCAGCACGACGAACCCGGCGGCGGGCGCCAGACCGCCCACCCCCGTCCACCCGGCCGGCCGGGCGAGCGCGACGGCGGCGAACCCGGCCGCGATCAGCCCGAGCCCCGCCACCATCGACCGGCGCGGCGCCAGCCGCTTCCCCGCCCACCGGGTCACCGGCAGCTGCGCGCCCACCACGAGCAGCGAGGACAGCGCGAACAGCCAGGCCAGCGGCGCCTGCGAACCGGCGGCCCGCTCGACCTCGGCCGGCAGCGCGAGGTAGAGCTGGTTGTAGGCGAGCAGATAGGCGCCGTACGCGCAGCACAGCGCGAGGAAGCGGCGGTTGCGCAGGAGCAGCCGCGCCCCGCCGCCGAACCGTACGCGCGCCCGCCCGGGAATGTGCTGCGGCAGCAGCCACGCGTGCCCGGCGAGGACGAGCACGAAGACACCGGCCCCGGCCAGACACGCCGTACGGAAGTCGACCGCCAGCAACAGGGCACCCAGCAGCGGCCCGACGAACGCCCCCGCCTGCCCGGCGACGGTGAACAGCGCGAGCACCCGCGTCCGGTCCCCGTTCCCCTCCGCCTCCCACACCACGGCCTGGCGGGCGACCTCGGACTCGACGGCCGGTGAGAACAGCGCGGCGGCGAACCCGATGAGCAGCACGGCGCCGACCACGGCCCAGGTCCGCTCGGCGAACCCGAGCCACGCGAACCCGGCGATCCGCAGCACGCACCCGGCGAGCACCACGGGCCGGATGCCGTACCGGTCGGCGAGCGCCCCGCCGACCACGAACAGCCCCTGCTGGCTGAAGGTCCGCAGCCCGAGCACGAACCCGACCAGCCACCCCGCCATGCCGACGGACCGCCCCAGATGCTCGGCGAGAAAGGGCAGGACGGCGAAGAACCCGATGTTGAAGGCGAGTTGGGTGAGGATGAGCAGCCGCAGCAACGAGGAGAGCGGGGCGCCCCGGCCGGTGGCCTTCGCCTTCGCGGTCCGGCCGGTGGAGGCGGAGGTCATCGGACGCCGACCGGTTCCTTCTCGGGGGCGGGCTGTACGTCGACGATCCCGGCGGCGGTACGGGGAGCCCGCCGCCGGGGCCCGCGCAGCACCCCGGCCGCGGTGACGGCCAGCGCGCCGAGCAGGGCGAGGACGGCGGCGGGGGCGAGGACCGCCCAGGGGGCGCGCTCGGCGTAGGGCTGGTTCTCGGCGAGGAGGAGTCCCCACTCGGGCGACGGCGGCTGGGCGCCGAGGCCGAGGAAACCGAGCGAGGCGAGCGCGAGGGCGACGCCGGGCAGCCGCAGCAGGGCGTGCCGCAGGACCGGCGGCAGCACGGCGGGCAGCAACTCGTGCCGCAGCAGGTACGACCGCCCCGCGCCCAGCCCCCTGGTGGCGGTGAGGTGCAGCGTGGCGCGTTCCTGCCGCAGCAGCGCGGCGGTGTGGGTGGCGAGCGGCGCCCAGGCGACGGCGCCCACGGCGAGCGCGGGCGTGGCCGCCCCGCTGCCCGCGACGGCGGTGACGAGGAGGGCGACGAGTACCGGCGGTACGGCGTTGACGGTGTCGACGAGCGGCGCGGACACGCGGGGTACGAGCCCGAGGAGGACGCCCGCGAGCAGCGCGGCGGCGGTGATGGCGGAGGCGAGGAGCAGGGTGTCCAGCGCCCCGTGGCCGACGCGGGCGAGCAGGTCGCGGCCGAGGGCGTCGGTGCCGAAGGGGTGGTCGAGGGAGGGAGCCCGCAGCTTCTGCCCGGTGTCGAGGGCCAGCGGGTCCCGGGCCGGCCCGAGCCCGACGACGGCCGCCAGGACGGCGCCGTAGAGAAGGGGTGGCAGTGCGCGGGCCGGCGGGGCGGGCCGGTGCAGGGAGGACAGGGCGCCGTCGCGCAGGGCGGGCCCGGTGAGCAGGCGGGCGGCGAGCCGCGTGGCACCGGTGGCGAGCGCGGCGAGGAGCACGAGGGCGAGGGTGCCGGCCTGGAGGACGGGAAGGTCCTGGGCGAGGGCGGCCTGCAGCGTGGTGCGCCCAAGGCCAGGGATGTCGAAGACCTGCTCGACGGCGACGGCACCGCCGGTCAGTCCGACGACGAACAGCCCGAGGTTGGGCAGCAGCGCGGGCACGCAGCGCCGTACGGCCTGGCGGGCGATCGACCGTCCGGTCAGCCCGCGGGCCGCCGCGGCCAACGCCCACGGTTCGCCGAACGCGCCGGGCAGCAGATCGTCGAGCAGCCGCCCGAGCACGGCCCCGGCGGGCACCCCGAGGGCGAGCGCGGGCAGCACGGTCCACTGGAACCCGTACCACCCCAGCGCGGGCAGCCACCCCAGCTGCACCCCGACGACGGTGGCGAGCACGGAGGCGACGAGGAACTCGGGCAGCGAGGCGAGGACCGCGGACACGGTCCCGCCGGCGCGCCGCCCGTCGAGCCGTCGCCGGGCGCCCAGCCGGAGCGTACGGGCGCAGACGAGCCCGGCGGTGACGGCGGCGACGAGCAGCGCGACGGCCATCAGCAGGAGCGACGCCCCGAGCGCCTGGAGCACACCGGGCAGGACGTCCCCGCCGGAGATCCACGACTCCCCCGCGTCACCGCGCACCAACCCCCCGAGCCACTCGCCGAGTAGGTGCAGCGGCCCGCCGTCGAGCCCGAGCTGGTGCCGGATGTCGGCGAGCACCTCGGGCGTCGGCTCCCGCTCGGCGGACCGCGCCTTGAGGACGGTGTACGCCGGGTCGGTGTGCGTGAGCCAGGGCAGCAGCCCGATCCCGCAGACGAGCCCGCCCGCGAGCACGACCCGCCACACCAGGGTGGCCACCCGCTGCCGCACGGTTCAGCGCCGGGTGCCGGTGCCGACGAGGGTGCGCTCGTACGGGTCGAGGATCACGCCCTGTACGGAGTCGGCGACGCCGGTGATGATCCGCTGGTGCACGAGCGGCACGACGGCGTCGCTGCCGAGGATGCGCGCCTCGGCGGCCATGGCGGCGTCCTGCCGCTTCGCGGTGTCGGCGATCTTCTCGGCGTCGGCGACGGCGCGGTCGACGCCCTTGTCGCAGAGCTGGGCGATGTTGTAACCGCCGTCGCAGGTGTAGTCACTCGCCAGGACGGCGACGGGGTCACCGGTGTCGAGCAGGGTGTTGCGGGCGAGCACGAAGGCGTCGAACTTCCCGTCGAGGGCGTCGGCTTCGAGCCGCGAGTACTCCCGCACGGTGAGCTCGACCTTGAACCCGGCCTTCTCCAGCTGCTGCTTGACGACCTGGGCGACCTCGGGCAGCTCGGGCCGGTTGTCGTAGGTGGCGAGGTTGATGGTCTCGCCGGCCGGCTTCTTGGCGTCCGCCCTTCCGACAGGCTCGGTCCGCTTGCCCTCGGCCCAGGTCACGGCGGGCCCGTAGACGCCGGCACCGGGGTCGCCGTACCCCTCGTAGACGTCCTTGGCGAACACGGAGGTGTCGAGAGCACCCCGGGCGGCGGCCCGGAGCCCGGCGTCCTTGAAGGGGCCGGACGAAGCGTTGAACAGGAGGCTGGTGGTCCGGGTGGTGGCGGTGTCGCGCCGGGTGTCCTTGTCGAGGGAGGCGGCCTGCGCGACCGGGACGGCCTCGGCGATGTCCAGCTCGCCGGTCCGCAGGGCGTTGGCACGGGCGGTGCCGTCGGCGATGAAACGGGCGTCGATACCGGAGGCCTGGGCGCGCCCGCCCCAGTAGTCGTCGAACCGGTCGAGGGAGGCGGAGGTGGCGCCGTTCACCTTGGTCAGCTCGAAGGGCCCGGTGGCGTGGCCGACGGCATCGACGCGGCCGCTCTTCTCGTACGCGTCCTTGGACAGGACGGCGAGGCTGGGGCTGGAAAGCCGCAGCGGCAGTACGGGATCGGGCTCGTCGGTGGTGATCCGCACGACCCGCTCACCGCTCCCCTTGGCGGTGAGGGTGACACCGGCGAGGGCGGCGGGGGCGGGCTTGGCGTCGGTGGCCTTGGCGAGGGAGTCGGCGACGGCGGCGGGGGTGACGTCGGTCCCGTCCTGGAAGGTGGCATCCCGAAGGGTGAACTCCCATGCCTTGTCCCCGTCCCTGCGCCAGGACTCGGCGAGCGCGGGAGCGGCGGAGCCGTTGGCGTCCAGCGCGGTGAGCCCCTCGGTCACGCCGAGCCGGCTGAGGAGGGTGGCGTCGGCGCCGTAGGGGGACAGGTTCTCGGCGGGCGGGAAGGCGAGCGCGACGCGGAGACGGGCGCCGTCACCGTCCTTCCCGCCGCCGGACCCGGAGTCGTCGCCGCCTCCGGAGGCGAAGCAGCTGGATATCAGCGGGACGAGCAGGAGCGGAGCGAGCAGCCGGGGGCGGCGGTGGGAGCGCATGGTCCTCGGATCGATCAGGTTCGGGGGGCGGGGAGGCGGAAGGCGGGCACGCGGAAGCGAACTGGAGACTACCTGAAAACGATTTTCACACCTCCCTCACCCCGGCCAGCCCGGCCAGCGGAACATCGAAGTGCACGATCCCCTGCCCACCCCCCGCATCCTCCCGCTCGTCGTGCACGACCTTGGCCAGCGACCGCCAGAACGGCTCGGCCCCGGTGACGGCGGGGTCGGTGTGCAGATACACGGCCCGATACCACCCGTCGGCGGCGGCGAACGCCAGCAACTCATCGACAAGTCGACGCGCCAGCCGACGCCGACGATGCTCGGGCCGCACGTACACCCGCCGCAGCTGCGCGGTCACGCCGGAGGGGTAGCGCTCGGCGACATGCGCGGGGTTCGGGGGGTGCGCGGGGCCCCGGGAGTCGAGGGCGCCGGTGGCCACGACCGCGCCCTCCGCGTCCACGGCGACGAGGAGCGTGTGCCGGTCAGGGGTCACGTACGCCCCGGCCAGGTCGATGACGTCACCGTGCCAGCGCGGGACATACCCGGTGCCGAAGTCCCGGTAGACGGTGTCGAGCATGACGGCTCGGGCGGCGTCCAGGTCGGCGGGGGTTGCTGTCCTGATGCTGTAGTCATCGCTGCGCACTTGCACATGGTACGCATTAGTGGAATCCCGCCTGATCAGCGCCCTCGTCAGTGCGCCACTTCGGCACGCATGAGGTGCTCGTTGACGCCGCCGACGAACGCGTACAGGGTGCCGTCGGTAACATTGCTTTCGCCTTGTTCCTGGCGCCACGGGTCCACACCGATGACCGTGACGAGCGCGTTGCCGAGACCGACGACCACCCACCAGTCGCATGTGCCCACCCGCACATGCCACGTGGACGCGACCAACTTCCCGGTGTCGGTCCGCACTTCGGCGGGCGGCACGTCATCTTCGACTTCGCAGGGTCGGTCCCGGTTGTGCACGAGTCCGTCACATTTGAGGGCGCACCGCCTCGTGCCCCGGCCACCCCGCTCAGCCGACCCGCTTCCACTCCTGGCACCGGTTGGTCTTGAAGTACTCGCCGTTGTTGAGGGTTACCCGGCCAGTGCCTTCCAGGTTGTTGTTGGCGATGATCGAGCCGAATTCGCCGCTGGCGTCCTTGGCCCGCTCCCAGTAGCAGCCCCACTCGCCCTCGGGCCCGGCCGTCTTGTACGTGCCGGCCTTGATGTCCTCGCCGACGAGGTACTCGCCGTCTCCCGAGAAGGTGGTCGCCGGCCCCGGCTCCTCGGTCTTCTTCGGCTTGGCGGTCACCGTCTCCTTGACGGTCTCGGTCACCGTGGGGGCGGGTTCGGCCTCGGCGGCCGGTGCCGTCTCGGTGACGGTGACCGTCGGGTGAGGGGCGGCCTTCGCGTCGGTGCTCGCCTTGGCCTCGCCGCCCGTGTCGCCGCTCGCACCGATGCCGACTCCGACGAAGAGGGCGACGACGGTGACGGCGCCGTACCTCAGCCATGTCCTGCGGCGTGGGTCGGGTCGCCCGGCCGGGCCGTGCGGCGGCACCGGCGGTACGGGCGGGAACGTGCCCTGGCCGCCGCCGTACGGTCCGGGACCCTGCTGAGCGGCACCGGCTCTCTCGGAACCGGGCTCGGGGACGGGCTGTTGGTGGGTCATGAGGTGCTCCACTTCGTAGGCTTCCTGGGCGCGAGCGTGGGCTGCCGGTGGCCTTGATGGTCCGGCGCGCCGCCCACGTCTTGCCGTTGAGGGGTTCCTTGCTACGGCGTCGCTCGGGGCGGCTCACAGACCTCGGATCCGGCGCCCCGTCTCGGTCGCCGGGTAGAGGATCGCGTCGGCGACGCGACCGCCGGAGTCCTTGACCCCGCCGCTGAAGTTCAGGCGACCGGACGCCCCGGTCTTCGCGGCGACTCCGTCCCAGTACTTCGCCTCGCGCTCCCAGCGGACGCCGTCGAGAAGGCGCAGCAGGTCGTCGGTGCGGAACACCGACCCCGACTCACTCCACGGCATGGTGGGGTGGACCGCGATGCCGAGCCCCGCGAGGACGGCGGGCGCGGTGATGGCGCTGCGCTCGGTGAAGTCGCGGGCGTGGCGGACGATCAGCTCGCCGAGGACGGGCACGACGGCGGCTTCCACCTGTTCGGGCCGGACGCCCGCCGGCAGCTCGTCCTCGTGCACGGACTCGGCAGAACGCGCGAGCCCGCCCCGCCCGTAGAGCGTGGTGACGACGAGTGCGCGCAGCGCGGACAGGGTGACGACCTCACGGTCCCCGGCCGAGAGCTGCCGCTTGCTGACGTTGACGAGCCGGGCGAACGGCACCCGCTGCCCGTCGACGTCGACCCGCACGGAGTCGGCGACCATGTGCGCCAGGCGGGTCCCGAAGTCCCTCTGGTCCATGGACATGGCGAGGTTCTTCGCCACGGCGACGCCCTGCACGTTGCGGTCGTAGAAGATCTGCCGTGCGTCCGCCGGGGCCAGGCCGACGTACAGCTCAAAGGGGATCCGCACCTGTGCGAGTCCCGGATACGTCAGGCCGTACGTCTCGGGGTCGTCGTAGAGGTCGTGCCAGGCGGTGGTCTGCGTCTCGCCGTCGATGGCGACGACCATCGTGCCCGGCGCGACGGTGAGGGTCCGCAGGCCGGTGCCGGGGACGAGTTCGTCGCTGAGCGCGGCGAGCGGCCCGGCGTGCCACAGCGTAATGGGCGGCGTGGACCAGGCGGCGCCGAGTTCGCCCTTGAGGCCGGCGGCGATGTAGTCGGCGTACGGGCCGACGTTCTTGCCCTTCTGCGAGGACTTCAGCGTGCGTTGCACGGTCGCCCGCAGTTCGGCGTGCCGGCGCACCAGACCCGACGCCGCCTTCAGCCTCCTCGGGTCCTCCTCGGCACGCGGCGACGGCACCATCTGCACGAGCGCCGGTACGGCCATCGTCCCGACGACGGCATCGTCGCGGAACGGCATCACAGTGAGCTGGGTGCCTTCGACGACGGCTGTCGGCATGGTCAGGCGCATGGGACTCCCCCCGGAGTGGTCGGACAGGCGAGGCACATGACTGCGCCGGGCCGGGCTTCCAATCGGAAGCACTAAGAGAAAAGCACAGCAATGAAAGCGCCGTCAATCACGTAGACAGACTTGACGGACGCTGTACGTTGTTGACCGTCCGCTACCGAGAGGTTCAGGAACCGCCATGCCCCAGCAGCCCACCGCACAGGTGACCGCCGCTGAGATCTCCCGCATCGCCGGAGTCACGCGCGCCACCGTCAGCAACTGGCGCCGCCGGCACGACGACTTCCCCGAGCCGTCCGGAGGGACGGAGAGCAGCCCGCTGTACGACTTGGAGGCCGTACGCGCCTGGCTGGCCACACGCGGACACGCCTCTGCCGCCAACCCGGCCGAGGAACTGCGGACGATGCTCCGCCTGCACGGCCGCGGCGGTAGTGGTGCGGGCGGGGACTCGACCGAGCTGCTGCTCCTCGTCCTCGCGGCGGCCCGCCACTCCCCCGGCGAGGTCCGCGCCATCGTCGCCCTCTCGGACGCGGACCTCGCGTCCCGGGCCGAGCGTGACAGGGCGTCCGTCGCCGACGCCGTCCCCGACAGCGGGGCGAGCCCGGTCCGTTTCTCGACCGAGGACGCCCCCGTCCTCCGCGCGCTGTACGCGTGCGTATGTGAGGAAGGCGGCCAGGTCACCCTGGCCGTACTCGCGGAGTGGGAACTGGAGGACAGTGCGGCGAGCGGCGCCTACCGGACGCCCGAGCCACTGACCGATCTCCTCGCCGAACTGGTCCCCGGCACTCCGGCCCGCGTCCTGGACCCGGCCTGCGGCAGCGGTTCCCTGCTCGCCGCCGCGGCCCGGCGAGGCACGGGCGAGCTGTACGGCCAGGAACTGCTGCCCGTCCAGGCCCGCCGCAGCGCCGTGAGCCTGGCGCTCGCCGCACCGACGGCCGAGGTCACCATCCGCTCCGCCGACAGCCTCCGCGCGGACGCCTTCCCGGATCTGCTCGCCGAAGCGGTGCTGTGCAACCCGCCGTACGGCATTCGGGACTGGGGCCACGACGAACTCGCCTACGACCCTCGATGGGCGTACGGCGTCCCGGCTCGCGCCGAGTCGGAGCTGGCCTGGGTGCAGCATGCGCTCGCCCACCTGACGCCGGGCGGATACGCGGTCATGCTTCTCCCCCCGGCCACGGCCGGACGCGCGTCGGGGCGGCGTGTGCGGGCGGAGCTGGTACGCAGCGGCGCCCTGCGCGCGGTCGTGGCACTGCCGGTCGGCGCGGCGATGCCGCTACACGTGGGCCTGCAGGTCTGGGTGCTGCAACGGCCGGAGCCGGGGGGCGCCGAGAGGAAGTCCGTGCTCTTCGTCGACGCGGCGGAGACCTCCGAGGACAGTGGCGGAGCGACGGCCGGCAACCGAGCGCGGGGTGGCGGCCGTTCCGCCGCCCTGGACTGGGCCGAGATCCGTGGCCGGGTGATGGGGGCGTGGCAGGCGTTCGTGGAGAACCCGGACACGTTCGAGGGCGAGCCCGGGCTGGCCCGCGCGGTGGGGGTCGTCGACCTGCTCGACGAGGTGGTGGACCTGACCCCGGCCCGACTCGTACGGGCATCGCGCGCGGGGGCCGACCCGGCCGAACTGTCCGCCGAGGTGGACGCCACGCGCCGGAACCTGGTGCGGGCCGCCAAGTCTCTCGTCCGGGCCGCCGGTTACGAGGGGTGGGGTACGGCCGAGGGGACGGCACGCGAGTGGCGTACGGCGACGGCGTCGGACCTCGCGCGTGGCGGTGCGCTGACGCTGCTGCGGACGGTTCCGGAGGCGGCGCGGGGGCGTGGCGACGGTGAGGGCTCCAGGGGTACGGACGGTACGGGTGCTGACGTCGAGGCCCGGCCCGTTCTCACCGGGTCGGACATCGCGAGCGGTTCCGGCCCGACGGGTAATGCGGTGAAGCTGGGGGGCGGCGGCTCGGCTCCGGAGATCGCAGCCGGTGACGTGCTCGTACGCGGCATCGCGGGCGGGAGCGGGCCGATGGTCCGGGTGGCGGGCGAGGAGGAGGCCGGCGCGCTGCTCGGCACACAGGTCCACCTGTTCCGGGCGGACCCGGCCCGCCTGGACCCCTGGTTCCTGGCCGGGTTCCTGGGAGCGGACGACAACATCGCGGGCGCCTCGACGGGAAGCACGGCGCTCAACGTCAGCCCGGGGCGGCTGCGCGTGCCGCTACTGCCGTTGGAGGAGCAGAGGCGGTACGGGGAGGCGTTCCGGCGGGTGCACGAGTTGCGGCAGGAGGCCGGGCGGGCGACACGGCTGGCGGAGGAGACGGCACGCTTGCTCGCGGGCGGGCTGACGGGAGGACAGCTGCTTCCGTCCGGGAGCGCGACCCCAGGCAACCGGAAGGACAATTCCTCCCACTAGGGCACAAGTCCGTTGCCGCCGCCACGCAGACACATGCACATCCGCTCCCCTACAGAACCCAACCCTCCACAACTTCTTCACTCACGGAGGTTGATATCTCCATTCCGCGATACGCGTTCCGGATGCCCGTCACTTCCACTACCGTGTCTCCAGGCGCGCATCGCTGCTGATCAGACGCTCGCCATGACCGAATTTCGAGGACACACGTGCAGATCACGCCCCTGAATCCCGAGGACCCGCTCGAGCTGGGCGACTTCGAGCTCCTGGGCCGGATCGGCCATGGAGGCATGGGCCAGGTCTTCCTGGGTGAGTCGCTCGGCGGGGAGCCCGCCGCGGTGAAGGTGATCAAACCCTCCGTCGTGGACTCCGAGTCGCGCCTGCGGTTCGCGCAGGAGATCGAGGTGCTCAAGACGATCTGGGGTCCGCGCATGGCGGCGTTCCTGGGAGCGGACGCGGAGGCGGAACAGCCGTGGCTGGCCACCGAGTACGTCGACGGTCCCGACCTCGCGCGGCACGTCAAGACCCACGGACCGCTCCCGCCCGTCCTCACCGCCGCGCTCGGCGCCATCCTCGCCGAGGCGCTGTCGGCCGTGCACACACAGGGCCTCCTCCACCGAGACCTGAAGCCGGCCAACGTCCTGCTCGGTCCCAACGGTCCGAAGATCATCGACTTCGGCCTGGCCGCCTTCACCGAGTCGAGCGTCTCGCTCACCGCACCCCACCAGGTCGTCGGTACCCCGATCTGCATGGCCCCGGAACAGGCGGCCGGCGTGAAGCCGCTCACGGCGGCCGTGGACGTGTACGCACTCGGCGCGCTGCTGCTCTTCGCCGCGACCGGCCACTATCCGCACGAGGCGGCGACCCCGTACATGGTGTTCCACCTGGTCACCGACCCTGGCACAGCCCCGGACCTGTCCGGTACGCCGGGCGAACTGGTACCTCTGCTGAGCGGCATGCTCGCCCACGACGCCGAGACCCGGCCCTCGCTGACCGACGTGGTGCAGCAGTGCCGCTCGGTGATCGAGGCACAGGGCATGAAGATCGCCCAGGCGCGTCGCAGGCTCACCGCCCACACGGCGGAGCAACGGCACAGGTCGACGTCCGTCGCCCCCCACTCCCCCACCGTCCTGTGGCCGGCCCCCGCGAGTGACCCCTCCGGTACGGAGATCACCCCGGTCGACCTGGACACTCCGGCACCGATCGAGGAACCGGCCCACTCCCCCACCCTGGTCGCCCCCGGCCCGTCGGCCAAGGAAACGCCCAGCCCTGAGCCTCCCACCCGGCTGGACCCGTCCGACGGCTCCCGCCATGGACGGCCGGCATCGAACCGCCCGCCCACGGACTCCAGGCGGCCGACGGCAGGAACGCACACACTGCGGCACTCCGTACAGGCCCGCAGGACAGCGGAGCGCCTGCGTACCGCGTACGCGGCGACGGCTCCGTTCTGAGGCCTGCGGCAGGTCGGCGGGGCCGGGTCCCACGCCCTCTCCCCGCCTACACGTTCCGCAGCCCTGCCGAGCCCGCACAGCTCGCCCGCCCGCCCCACCACGCATCCACCCCAACGACATGAACTCCCAGGAGGCACCCGCGTGACCGCCGATTTGAGCACCGCTCCCGCGACGAGCGACGAGGACGCCCAGTTCCCGCCGGGCGCCCAGATCCTCGTACGGGACGAGGTGTGGCTGGTGCGCAACGCGACGCGGACCGAGCACGACGGCGCCCGGATCGAGGCGGTGGGCGCGTCGGACTTCGTGCGCGACCAGGAGGCGGTGTTCTTCACCGGCCTCGACCGGATCGAGCTGCTCGA
Organism: Streptomyces sp. NPDC058534; assembly: GCF_042717365.1. Classification (NCBI taxonomy): domain Bacteria; kingdom Bacillati; phylum Actinomycetota; class Actinomycetes; order Kitasatosporales; family Streptomycetaceae; genus Streptomyces; species Streptomyces sp. NPDC058534. The sequence continues at coordinate 80,976 of NZ_JBHXNW010000002.1, read as the reverse complement.
CCCCAGGCGGACCCGCCTGGTACGGGACGACTCCCCGAACTTCCGCCGCTCGCGCCTGTTCCTGGAAGCGGTCCTGCGCAAGACCCCGCTGCCGCAGGCCGAGCGCGGCCTGGCCCTCGCCGACTCCTTCCTCCTGGACGCCCTCCCCTACCAGCAACGCCCCGCCCAGCTCGCCCTGTCGGGCCGCAACCTGCGCCCGCGCCTGCTGATCGCGGACGTCGTCGGTCTCGGCAAGACGCTGGAGATCGGCCTCACTCTCGCCGAGCTGATCCGCCGGGGCCGGGGCGAGCGCATCCTGGTCGTCACCCCGCAACACGTCCTGGAGCAGTTCCAGCACGAACTGTGGACACGGTTCGCGATCCCGCTCGTGCGTCTGGACTCGGTGGGCATCGAGCGGATCCAGCGGGAGATCCCGGCGGGCCGCAACCCGTTCACGTACTTCAAGCGGGTCATCGTCTCCATCGACACCCTGAAGAACACCGACCAGTACAAGCATCATCTGGAGCGGATCACCTGGGACGCGGTCGTCATCGACGAGTCGCACAACCTCATCAACAAGGGCTCCCTGCGCAACCAGCTGGCCCGCACCCTCGCCCCGCACACGGACGCCCTGCTGCTGGCCTCGGCGACCCCGCACAACGGCGACGCCCGCTCCTTCGCCGAGCTGATCTCCCTGCTCGACCCGGCCGCGATCCGCGACCCGGAGCACTACCGCGCCGACGACATCAAGCACCTGTTCATCCGGCGTACGAAGGTCAGCCCCGAGGTGCGGGAGCAGATGAAGGGCCAGTGGGCGGACCGCGGCCCGTCCCGTTCGATCCGGGTGACGGCCACGCCCGCCGAGGAGAAGGTCTTCGAGGAGCTCGCGGCGGTGTGGCTGCCGGCCGACGGTTCGAAGTCGGTGAGCGACGTCCCCCTGTTCCCGTACACGCTGCTGAAGTCCTTCCTCTCCTCTCATACGGCACTCAAGGCCACGGTCGGTACGCGCATCAAGACCCTGGAGAAGAAGAACGCCCCGGAGTCGACGGCCGCCGAGCGCGCGGCCCTGCACCGGTTGCTCGAGCTGGCGTCGGGGATGGCGGAGGCAGACTCGGGCAAGTTCGGGGCGCTGCTGGAGCAGTTGCGGGAGATCGGGGTCGGGCCGAAGTCCGACACCCGGGTCGTGGTCTTCTCCGAGCGGGTGCAGACCCTGGAGTGGCTCGCGCGGACCATGCCGGTCGCCCTCGGCTTCAAGGGCAAGGCCGCTCAGCAGGCGGCCCGGGTCATGCACGGTGGCCTGTCCGACGAGCAGCAGATGCAGTGCGTGGAGGACTTCGGCCTCGCGGACACGCCAGTACGCATCCTCTTCACGGGCGACGTCGCCTCCGAGGGCGTCAACCTGCACCGCCAGTGCCACCAGCTCGTCCACTACGACGTGCCCTGGTCGCTCATCCGCATCGAGCAGCGCAACGGCCGCATCGACCGCTACGGGCAGCCGCACCAGCCGCAGTTCCGGGCACTGATCCTGACCAGTGCCGTGGAAGGCGCCAAGGACGACACGCTCGTCTCCGAACGCCTGCTGGAGCGCGAGGCGCAGGCCCACCAGTCACTGGGCACGGCGGAGGCGGTGTCCGGCCTCTACCGGGCGGAGGCCGAGGAGAAGTCCCTCATCCAGGATCTGCTGCGCGGCCGTGGCGTGGACGAGTCCCTGGACGCCGAGCGGAGTTCCGGCGGCGGTGACGACGGCGTGGACGACTTCCTCGCCGACTTCTTCGGGGCGGTGGGCGACGAGTCGGAGGAGGACGCCGGCGCCCCCTCCGACGCGGGTGGTGGCGAGGGCGGCGGGGCGGTGCCCCGGGCGGACGTGCCCCGGCTGTTCGGCTCGACCCGCGAGTTCCTCGACGAGGCGCTGCGCGAGGTGTACCCCGACGCGCACGACCGGCTGGACCTGTCCACCGACCCCGAGACCGGCCTGCTGTCCTTCGTCCCGCCCTCGGACCTGGTACACCGTCTCAGGGCGCTGCCCCCGGAGTACGTCCGCGAGCAGGGCCTGCGGGACCGCCTGAAGGTCACCTTCAACCGGCGCCTCGCCGACAGCAGCCTGACGCGCGCCCGCGCCTCGGCGACGTCCAGCTGGCCGGACATCTCGCTGCTGACCGATCTGCATCCGGTCATGGAGTGGCTCACGGACAAGGTTCTGGTCCGCCTGGACCGCCAGGAGGCGCCGGTCCTGACCGCCGACGTGACCCGACCCACGTATCTCGTGCAGGGCATCTACTCCAACGCCCTCGGCCGGCCGACCGTCGTCAAGTGGATGGCGGTCACCACGGACGGCGACGTCAACGACGACATGGTGGCGGTGCTGCACCGCGCCCAGGTCGGCCCGACGATGGCGAATCCGGGCCTCACCCACGACACGGACCACCTCGCCGAGGCGATTCCCGGCGTCCTGGACACCGCGGAGGCGTTCCTGGAGCAGCACCGCGAAGCATGGGACGAACCGTTGCGGGCGCCCATCGAGGAGTACAAGACGCGCCTGGGCACGTGGGAGCAGCCGACGCTGGCAGTGGGTGGCGGTTCCGCGCCCACCGCCACCCGAGACCGTCTCGCCTCGCTCGCGGACTCCCTCCTCACCACCGGCCGTCCGATGCTCCGCGTCCTCGCCGTCCTCGCCCCGGCCCACGCCGCCGCCTGACCCATCACCCCAGAGGTTCACGATGACGTTCGACTCCCTGGTCAACCGCGGCGACTACTTCTCCGCGCACTACCTCGCCGAGGTCCTGCCCAAGGACCTCAAGTCCGGCCTGCTCACCGAATGGAAGCAGCGCGAAGAGGACGCCGCCGGCCCCGACCGCCCCGAGGGCGCGCTGCCGGTCACCCCGCGCGCGGGCCTGCGTGCGTTGCGCCGTACCTACTTCGCGGCCCGCTCGTACTTCACGATGGACGAGGAGCGGGCTGCGACCGGCGACGAGGCCGTGACGTACGACGCCCCCGAGTGGCGCGACCGGGTCCGTGCGCTGAATGCGGAGGTACTGCGCGCCCTCGGCTTCGACGCCAAGCCCGGCACGCTCAACGTCGTCCGCGCCGACCAGTCCCACGAGGTGACGGTCGCGCACGCGGAGAAGGATCTCGTTGCCCTGGACTGCGGCTGGTCGGCGGAGCCGGACGACGCGCTTGATCCGGACGGTGCCGGACGTCTGCTGGACGAGCTGCGCTTGGACGGTCAGCACACCGTGGCCACGGGCTCCAAGCTGGCCTCCTTCCTGTTCGCGTGTGAGGACGCGCCGCGTTATGTGCTGCTACTGGTCGGCGGTGTTGTGGTGCTCGCGGACCGGGCGACATGGGGCGAGGGCCGCTACCTCGCGGTGTCGCTGGATGCGTCCCTGGAGCGCAACGACACCAAGGCGGGCGGCGAACTCGACACGGTGGCCGCCCTGTTCGGCGCGGACTCGCTGCGCACGCCGGAGGAGGGCGGGGAGAACCCCCTCGCCAGGCTCGTCGACAAGTCGACAAAGCACGCGGTGGGCGTCTCCAGCGAGCTGCGGGACGGGCTGCGGCTGAGTGTGGAGCTCATCGCCAACGAGGTGCTGGACCGGGTGCGGGAGGGTGGCGTCCGTCCGGAGGAGGTCAAGGAACTTCCCGAGCTGGGACGCCAGCTGACACGCGAGTCGCTGCGCTATCTGTACCGGATCCTGTTCCTGTTGTACGCGGAGGCCCGCCCGGAGCTGGGCATCCTGCCGTCGGACTACCCCGAGTACCAGATGGGGTACGGGCTGGGCCGGTTGGGCGAGTTGATCGCCGAGCGGGATCTCGTCGACGAGAAGTCCCGCAAGGGCTTCTACCTGTACGAGTCGCTGGACCTGTTGTTCAGCAAGGTCCAGGAGGGCTACCGGCCGCGTCGGACGCACGGGGTGGACGCGGAGTCGTCGGAGACCGTGACCGCGAAGATGTCGGAGGACGTGGGTCTGCGGTTCGAGCCGCTGCACTCCAAGCTGTTCGAGCCGGAGGCGATCCGGCTGATCGGTGCGCGTTCCGTTCCCGACCCGCGTGTCGACAGCGAGGCCGAGGGCGACGGCGGGGAGCGGTTCGTCGACACGCGGCTGCGCAACGAGACGCTGTACCGGGTGCTGCGGCTGCTGATGCTGACGCGCGGCAAGAGGCGCGAGCGCGGCGGCTTCATCTCCTACGCCCAGCTCGGCATTAACCAGCTCGGGGCCGTGTACGAGGGCCTGATGTCCTACTCGGGCTTCGTCGCGGGCGAGGAGCTGTACGAGGTCGCGAAGAACGGTGACCCGAAGGACGGTTCGTGGCTCGTTCCGGCGACCAAGGCCGACGAGTATCCCGACGAGGTGTTCGTCCGGCAGAAGGACGACGACACGGGTGAGGAGCGGCGGGTTCAGCATGCGCCGGGTGCGTTCGTGTACCGCCTGTCGGGGCGTGACCGTCAGACGTCGGCCTCTTACTACACGCCGGAGTCGCTGACTCGAGTGACGGTGCAGCTGGCTTTGCAGCACCGGCTGGACCAGGACGACACGGTGACGGAGGCGCGCGAACTCCTCGACTGGAAGATCTGCGAGCCGGCGCTCGGCTCGGGCGCGTTCCTCAACGAGGCGATCAACCAGGTCGCGGCGGAGTACCTGCGGCGCCGCCAGGACGAGCTGGGCATCGCCATCGACACGGAGAAGTACGCGGTCGAGTTCCAGAAGGCCAAGGCGTACATCGCGCTGCACAACTCCTACGGCGTGGACTTGAACGACACGGCGGTGGAGCTGGCGGAGGTGTCGCTGTGGCTCAACACGATGCATCCGGGGATGGAGGCACCGTGGTTCGGGCTGCATCTGCGGCGCGGCAACTCGTTGATCGGCGGGCGCAGGGAGGTGTACTCGGCCGAGCGCCTCAAGAAGGGCGGCTGGCTGGGGACGACTCCGGAACGCTTCCCGTTGGCGGAGGCGGCGGCGGGGGCCGCGCTGCCTGAAGGGGCGGTGCATCACTTCCTGCTTCCGGCGAAGGAGTGGGGCGCGGTGGCGTCCGAGAAGGAGGCCAAGGCGCTGGCTCCTGCGGAGGCGAAGGCGCTGGGTGCTTGGCGGAAGGCGATCACCAAGTCGCCGAACGCCACGCAGACGAAGCGGCTTCAGGGGCTGGCTCGGCGGGCTGAGTATCTGTGGGGGCTGGTCGTCCGGCGGTTGGAGATCTCCGAGCGGGAGATCTCGCGGCGGGTTGATGTGTGGGGCGCGGAGGACGGCTGGCTGCGGTCGCCTGAGGTGGCGGTGCCGAGGGAGAAGGTCAAGGCGGACCTGGAGGCGGTCGACACCCCGTACTGGCGACTGAAGACGTTGATGGACGCGTGGTGCGCTCTGTGGTTCTGGCCGGTGCAGGAGGCTGCGCTGCTGGATGGTTCACATGAGGCGTACGTGCGGGCGGCGGAGGTTGCTTCGCAGTCGGCGGGATGGACAGTGTCGGCGGCTCCGGTTCCGGCTCAGTCGGGGGTGCCTGAGCGGGAGACGTACGAGTCGGAGGACCTGTTCGGTGACGTTCAGGTCGTCGAGGTCAAGTCGAAGGGCGCGCGGGGCGGCAGCCGCAAGGAGCAGATCCGTGGTGAGCGCCGCCCAGTAATTGCGTTGGCCTCACTGGAAGACTGGCTGGACTTCGCCGAGTCGCTGCTGGGTACGCAGGATGTGGCTGCGGATTCGCTGGTGGCTCAGTTCGACACGCTGGATGAACTGGAGCGGTACGAGGACGAGTTGCCCGAGTGGATGGGAATGGAGCGGTTCTACTCGTTGGAGTCGCGGTATCCGTGGGCTGGGGTTGCTCGAGATGTGGCTGAACGGCAGGGATTCTTTCACTGGGAGTTGGAGTTCGGACAGGTATTTGGTGCAGGGGGCGGGTTTGACTTGCAGGTGGGGAATCCGCCATGGGTTCGGCCACGGTGGCAGGAAGACGGAGTTCTAGCCGAACTGGAGCCGTGGTTCATGCTGGCAGAGAAACCAAGCGTCAGCCACTGGCGGATCCGCAAGGATGACACGCTTGAGTCGGTGAAGTCCCGCAGCTACTTCCTGCGCGAATTGTCAGCCAACAGCGGCATCATGACCATGCTGGGCAGCATCGCCGCATACCCGCTGCTGGTAGGAACACAGCCTGACCTGTACCGAGCATTCATGTGCCAAATCTGGGACCACAGCAGTCCTCTCGGGATGACTGGGCTCATCCATCCAGATACCCATTTCAGTGGCGTGCGAGAAGGACTCTTGCGCGCCGCCGCATATCAACGACTCCGCGTACACGCACACTTCATGAACGCCCTACATGTTTTCTCTGAAATCAGGGACACAACACCATTTAGCCTTCACATCTACGGCCCCGATGGCCACGTCAACTTCACACACGTAAGTTGGCTATTCGACCCCACCACACTCATTAATTCACTAATCGACGACGGACGTGGACCTCTACCTGGACTCAAAAAGGATGGTAAATGGGATATTCGACCACACCTTCGTCGACTTGTGACTGTCGATGAAACCCGCCTGTCATCATGGAATCGGCTGGCGGGAGACCCTAAAACACCGGATACACAAGCCGCGCTACTTTCCCCCGTAACTGCCGACGAGCAAGGGGCCATCGAAACTCTTGGATCCTTCAACAGTCGCCTCACTCACTTCAACCCGAAAATCAGTAGCGGCTATCACGAGCTTGCAGCCAAGAAAGACGGGTTGATCCGCTGGGGTAATCAAGAAGTCGATGGCCTCTCAGAACTGATTCTGCAAGGGCCACACTTCGCGGGAGCAACACCCCTTTCAAAGCAACCAAAAATCCCTTGCCGCAGCAACAACGACTGGGTACCGCTCCCTTCTGAGCAAATTGCGAAAGATGAGATACCTCGATCAAATTACATCCGCGCCACCGATGTAGTCAGCTATCGTTCCGCTCAAGACGAATGGGATGGCCAGCCCTATACCGAGTACTTCCGGCTCGCATGGCGCGTGATGATTGCCTTCAACAGTGCTCGGAGTCTGCACGCTGCTCTCATTCCTCCGGGCCCTGCCCACACTCATGGGGTGCACTCCATGGCACTATCCAGCAACTATCTCACAGTCTTGAACGCTGGATTTTGGGCTTCGCTGCCGCTGGATTACTTGCTGCGCATTACAGGTCGAGCCAATTTGATGGCAGGCGAATCCAGGAAAATGCCCGCTCCTCAGCCGGACCATCCTCTCGCTCACCCCCTCATTCTCCGGACGCTGCGACTGAACACCCTTACCCGCGCCTACACCCCTCTCTGGGGGGATCTTTTTCATCCTTCCTGGCCCGCCTACGAGAATTGGGCCAATTCAAACTGGCCACACCTCAAGCCACTAGCAGACCACCTCAAGCCCACGTGGGAGTACGAGACTCCGCTTCGAACAGAGTATGAGCGCCGAGCAGCTCTTGTAGAAATCGATGCCCTCGTGTCGGTTTGGCTGGGAATTTCAGCCGACCAGCTGGTAGCGATTTACAAGTCCCGCTACCCGGTGCTCTTTGATTACGAGTCAGCTACATATTTCGACGCTCGCGGCCGAAAGATTTCCGCGAATCACAATACTTACGGCCACAGCCAGACTAAACAGGACTACATCGATCTGCTGGCCCACCTGGAGAGCTCAGAGACCACTCAGCCCCCCGCCGGCTATACCGCTCCCTTCTACAAGGCAGACCGCGAGGCCGAAATGCGCGCCGCGCACGCGCACTTCCAAGCTCGCTTGGACAAAGAGATCGCCGCTGGCCGCTGGACCCCGCCTGAGAGCCGCGTGAACTGAGTACCACTCCAAATAGCGCAGGTCGGCGCTTCACGAGAGAAGCGCCGACCTCGCGAGCCGCTGTCTGCGTCGCACGACCGACCGTGGAATGGCCAACTCACATAGCGCCGAGCAAGGCCGACCACGCCCCAGAGCTGACCTTCAGCACAGGCCCACCTTGGGCTACCCGCTTAGAGTCACGCACGTGAACAGCGGCTGCCTCCATTGCAACCTCAATGCACTCGCCACCCGCGCCGCTGCTGTAGCTGCTCGTGAACCACGCCAGTTCCGAACGGGGCTGGAGGCTTACGTTTTCCGTGTTCATAGATCTCCCAACAGCTTCTGAACGAAGGCCAGTGACTCCGAGGGCGTGAGGCCCTGTGCTCGCAGGATGCCGTACCGTTCCTCGAACCCCCGGACCACCGGTCGATCACTGTAGAGGTGGCTGTGCTCGTTCACCTCCACATAAGCGATCCTCTGCCCCTTACCCGTCTCCATCAAGGTGAACGGTCCGCCCATCCCCGCATGTTGGCGGCGGTCGGTCGGCATGACCTGGATCTCAACGTTGCGCTGCTGGCCGTAGAGGAGGATCTGCTCCAGCTGTGCCCGCATCACCGCACTCCCGCCCAGCGGCCGACACAGGGTGCTCTCCTCGATGACGAAGCTGATCGTCGGCATGGTCCTGCGCGAGAACATCTCCTGTCGAGCCAACCGGGCGGCTACGCGCTGGTTGACGGTCTCCTCATCCAGGAGGGGGCGCCACATCTCGAACACCACCCGCGCGTACTCCTCGACCTGCAACAACCCCGGAACGGCCTGGTTGGCATAAACATGCAGCTCAACCGCCTCCGCCTCCAACTTCGCCGCATCGCGAAAGAACGACGGATACCGCGCCCGAGCCACCTCCTCCTTCATCACCGTCAGCAGACCGCCGGCCTCCAACACCGCATCCGCCCGCTCGATGAACTCCGGCTTCGGAATCCGCCGCCCCAACTCCACCGACGCGACCATGTCCTCGCCGTAACTGAGCTTCGCACCCAACTCCGCCCGCGTCAGCCCCCTGCTCGTCCGCAGCAGCCGCAACTGCTGCCCGAAACACCGCAGGATGCCCGCCTCACCCTCACCATGAGCCGTCACCGGTGATCTCACCTCACCCACCCGCCCAGTGGCACCGACCGGCACCACACCCTTACGTCACTCACAGCTCACAGTAGAGATACGCACCGCATCCTTCCCACCGCTTCGCCCCGCTTCCCCCCGTACCGCGTACGAACTCCTCCTCACCCTCACGTACAGAGCCCGTCTGTACAGACACCCAAGCGCGGCACCGCCAGCAGCAGGAGGCCGGATTGGACTACTCACCGGACCCCTTCGTGCTTCGTCGGGGCTACAGGAACGATCCCGACCGCATCTCCAGGAGACTCGCGCCGTGGGAGACGACGAAGGGCGCCGACGCGGTGCTGTTTGCGATGCCGAGCCGGCTCGTGACTACTCCCCCGTGAAGCGCAGTTTGCCGCGGTGGAAGCGTTCCTCACGGCGAACGAATCACGCACCCCAGCCGCGTGAACGCGCTAGAATCGCAGCTCAACGGGGGATATTCAGCGGCCAATACGCCGCTCACCAAGGCAGTGTACTGAGACGTCAGCGGGGTCGTTCAGCCTCGCCATCTGGCTTTTCACTCAACCCGCGTGGGGGGAACTCGTCATGACCGATGCTCCGATGGACGCCGGCGACAACGACGCGGATGACGATGGCGCCCGAAGAATCGTCGAGCAGGAGCGGGCCGAGCTGAAGGACTTCGTCAAGGGACTGAGCGCGGACGACATCAAGTCGGGCAACTGGTTCACCAAGCTCAGCGCTCAGGCCATGAACTCCTACACCCAGAAGGTCGACTGGCAGTACTTCCAGGAGCGGTACGAGGGCGTACCCCCGGATGCCATCGTCGATCAGCGGATCAAGATGGCGTCTCGGTACGCCGCGCTCGAAGGCGCGCTCTCCGCCGGGGCCTACACGGCGGCCGTCGCCGCCACCATCGGGAGCCTCGGTGGTGCCTCGCCGGCGACCGTTCCCGCCGCCGTCGCGACCATGATGGTCGACGTCGCGTTCATCACTCGACTCCAGCTCCGCCTGGCCTACGACGTCTCAGTCCTTTACCAAGTGCCGCTCGACGTGTCCGACCCCGAGGACATGTGGAAGCTCATTCGTGTGGCCTTCACGATCAAGGGTGGGGAAGCGGTCCACAAGGGCGCGGTCAAGGCGGTCCCGGTCATGGTGCGGCCGCTGGTCAAGCGCTTCTATTCCGGACCGGTGCTGAGCGCCACGAGGGGCCTCCCCGTCGTCGGGAAGTATCTCCTGCAGCGCAACGTCATCAAGATCGGTATCCCTCTGGTCGGCGTGCCGCTCGCGGCGGTGTTGAACCGCTATACGACGCTGCTCGCGGGGCGGCACGCACGGGCCGTCTTCCGGAACGACGCGCGGGTGATCGAACTCGCCGAGCGTCTGAGCAAGGAGAGCCGGCACCCGCAGTTGATGCTGTGGGTCGCGTGGCTCGTCATCAGGGCGAACCAAAAGATCTCCGACGACGAGGCGCTGTTGATGCGTCACCTGGTGAGGGTGGTGCGGGACGAGCACCAGGTGGTCGACGAGCAGCTCGCGCGCCTTGTCGAGATCGACCGCGCAGAGGTGTGGCGGCGCATCGACGCCGAGCCGGGGGACCTGAGCGACCTCCTCGACGTGGCCGATCGGGTGGCCGCGGTGGACGGTGAGCTCAACGCGCGCGAGAAGGCCGTCATCTCCGAGCTTCGAGAACACTGCCTTCGGGACTGACCTCCTGGTACGCCGCCTCCCGTGAGGGCGCCCGCCTGTACAAGGCCCCGTACGGTTCACCACCACGCCAGAAACACCGTGCCGTTACTCAAGGAGGCATGAGAGATGGGTGTCGCGAGCCCCTCCCCCGAGGTCGACACCACCCTGAAGTCCGTACAGCGCACTCCCGTACAGGCGTCGCTGCTGGTGACACGCCCGCAGCAGCCACCACGCTGGCGGCATGCGCAGTCCTTCCCCACAGCGGCACCGGCCGCTCTCCCCCGTTCCCACGGCCCCCACCGAGTTCGCGATGGCCTTCACCTCGACCCCGCGAGGGGCGCGCCTGGCCCGGCTGTTCGTCGCGCACTGTCTGGACTCCTGGGGTCACCCCTACAGCGGCGACGTCAACGAGACGCTGACTCTCATCACGGCCGAGCTGTGCGCCAACGCCGTCCGGCACGGACGCGTGCCCGGCCGGGACTTCCACGTCCGGCTGGCCGTCGAGGCGGTCGGTGAGCGGCTGCGCCTGGAGGTGTCCGACACCCGCGCGGAACGCCGGCCAGTCATCGTCTCCTCGGCGGAGCCGGACTCGGAGTCCGGCCGCGGTCTTCTCCTCGTCGCCTCCCTGGCCGACGACTGGGGCGTCACCGACCGCCGCGGCGGTCCCGGCAAGACGGTGTGGGTTGCCCTGAGCGTGGGCCGGCCCTCGGCCGAATGACCACGTCGAACAGGCAAAGGATGTCCGCCGGCCCGGATACGCTGACCCACGATGTTCCGTGCGCCGGGGCGACCCACCCACACCCCGCGCGGGCCCCGCCGCCCCACCCCCCAACATCTGGTTGAGGCACCCGAGAGGTCAACATAAACGCCCGGAGATAAG